>CAZPWZ010000702.1:0-1511 GCA_964590675.1 uncultured Draconibacterium sp. | reverse complement strand
CCTGCCATCAACAACTTTTACTTCCAGGAGTTCATGGCGCGGTATAAAGAGTCGGGCGGATCATTGCTTAACGGAGGATTGGGAACCGACCCACATGGCATCAGAGCCGGCATCTCAGGTTTGCAGTGCTTTCCAAATCCCTTCCGGAATAAAACAACCATCCGGTTTACCCTTGAACGCTCCGAACCGGTAACGCTGGAAATTTTTGACAACCTTGGCCGCACCCTGTTCCGCATAACGACTCCGGCCCCGGGAACTTCGATCAACAGCATCTCCATCAAAGGGAGCGCACTGCCCGAAGGACTACTTTTATTCCAACTCAGAACTGAAAACGGAACAAGGACCCTTCGTGCGATTCATCTGTCGCAAAATCACTGATCATCCCGGGGGTTCTGCGTATCAGCTTCGGAATCGAATACACCCGGGAGGAGATTGATTGTATGAATGACTGTAAAAATCCTCGGGTAATGCCGGCTATTTAGCTGCGGAAGTAGCCTTCTCGAGCTGGGGTGAAAGATCGGTATGGTGGTGAACAAGTTTCCATTCTCCGTTTTCAAGGTGGAATATGTTTGTCGCCCTGTGGCGCACACTTACAACTTTGCCTTCCGCGGTCATTTTTTCACCCTCTTCAACGCAAACCGTGTATCCAAAATCTGTCCCGGCATAAATGTGCAGGTCTTTGCAAACAATTTTACCTCCGAATTTCATGCCCGCTTCCTTTTTAAACTCTTCACCAACGGCATCCCATCCCGTAAGCCGTCCGCCGAAAGGACCCATATTCGTGATATTTTCAGCATGCGACCAATGGTTGTTCATGGGTTCCAGTCTGCCAGCGAACATTGCATTGAGTGCAGCATAAAGCGAATCATTGGCTGCACGATGAAATGATGCCCGGTATGGTCAGTTGACCAGTAGTGTGAACCCGGTAAACAGGTAAATAGTTGACTTATCTGGTAAATCTCCTTATCTTAGATGGGTAAATACCACCTGACATGAGCGATGCCGGAAAAAAATCCCGTAAAATCGGTTATGACAAACAGCCATTTGAATTACTGGACTTTGCGATGAACAGAGTGAGTGAAGCAGCCTTCCTGGTTGACGAGCATGCCCGGTTTCATTATGTCAACGAAAATGCCTGCCTGATCCTCGGATATACCCGTGAGGAATTGCTCAATCTTACGGTTGCTGATATCGATCCGGATTTTCCTGCTGAACGGTGGACGGGCCACTGGGATGAACTTCAATTAAATGTATCCATGCTGTTTGAAGGGAGGCATAAGACAAAAGAGGGCCGGATCTTTCCCGTCGAGATCAATGCCAACTATTTTGAGTTCGAAGGACACCCCTATAACCTCGCTCTTGTCAGGGATATCACTGAACGCAGGAGAGACAGTGAAATTCTGCTTGGCCTGAACCGGAAATTGAGAGCCATCAACAATTGCAACCAGTTCTTTTAAATGCCCCCGAACAACAAACCCCTTCTTTGGAAAACTGCCGGGTTAACCGCGAAA
>CAZPWZ010000701.1:0-1512 GCA_964590675.1 uncultured Draconibacterium sp. | reverse complement strand
ACGTTGGTTGGCTTCGTCATCAATGAATCTATTTACGATTCCCAGTGCGGTTTCAAGGTTGTCCCTGCAGAGGCCTTCAAGATGATCTGCGGCATCCTGCGGGAAGATAGATTCGCTTTTGACAGCGAGCTTATTGCAGCCCTGTCCGATGCCGGTTACCGACTCGAGGAAGTTCCCGTAGACTGGCAGGATATTCCCGGCAGCAAGGTATCTCTCATAAAGGATTCGGTCAAGATGGTGAAGAGTCTTTTCCACATCAGAGAAAGAAGAAAAGAATGGATGTTGTCGAACAAGGACAGCTGACATATGCGGAGGCCATGGCGCATTGGTATTACCGGGCTCAGTTCAGGCACCTGGCAGAGGTAATCAGATCGCTGCCTGTCCCGCTCCGGACAATGCAGGTGGCCGATTTCGGATGCGGAATCGGCCTTTATCTGATGATGCTCGAGAAATACGGCATTCTCAGGGCGGATCAACTGCTTGGGATTGATTCTGCCTTTTCCGGAGAAACTCCCGTTGCCGAAGGAAACACCTTTATATATCCTGCCTTTCCCGATGATCGATCATTTGATGTTATTTTAATGATGCATGTCCTGGAGCACATTGAGGATGATGCATCGGCGCTGAAGTCTGTTTCCGTCCGCTGCCGGAAAGGTGGCTTCCTGTTCATTTCCGTGCCGGCATTTCAGTCCCTCTGGTCGTCTCATGACGTTTTTCTTGGCCATCGCAGACGTTATAACAAGGAAACCCTGCAGGCACTCACTCACAAAGTGCCATCCTTGAAATTAAAGAATATTTATTATTATGGTGCGACCATCCTGCCCATGGTTTCCCTGATCCGCCTGATGAAAAAAAAGGATGACCGGCCCGCCGCTTCGGATCTCAGGCCCGCACACCCCATTATGAACAGATTGTTGCTGTCCATTTTCAGCATTGAAGACCGATGGGCCCGATTCAACCGCCTTGGCGGACTGGCCGTCCATGCCGTTTGCCAAGTCGAGTAGTTAAAAAGCTCATGATCGTAAAACGACCATTTTTGTCTTGACAACCATTATTCGATCAAAGTATCAAGACCCGCGTTAATAAATCCAGGGAGCATGTAAAGATGGATCGTTTGTCTGCGGATTGCAGGAGAATTATACTGGAGCAGGCCAAGCGTGCTAATGTCGGCCACATTGGATCTGCGCTGTCAATCGTGGATATCATTACTACCCTGTATATGCGTGTCCTGCGCATTCCATCCCCAGGCGATCCCGACCGTGACCGCTTCATTCTTTCCAAAGGTCATGCCGCCCTTGCTTTGTATGCGGCATTTTATATGAAAAAGTGGCTCAATCAGGAAGAGCTGAACTCTTATTGTTGTAACGAAACTTACCTTGGCGTTCATCCTGATCACAAACTCAAGGGGATTGATTTTTCAACGGGATCATTGGGGATGGGATTGACGATGGGTGCTGGTGCAGCGCTGGCGGCCCGTATGCAGAGATCGAATCGCAGAGTTTTTGTCATGTT
>CAZPWZ010000700.1:0-1517 GCA_964590675.1 uncultured Draconibacterium sp. | reverse complement strand
CCGTTTCGGGAAGGGGGCTGGGGGGATGGGCTTCCGAAATATTGACGCACACCCCCTTGCAGATTGGTCATTGACATCTCACATTTATTTTGATATAAAATAATCAGTATCCTATAGGATATATGTTTAGTTTTTTGTTTCCATCCAATTCAGAAGCGAGAACCGATCACCGGTACCTGTTTCTGATCATTCCTACAGCGCTCCTTTTTTCACACGAGTTAATCAGGAGATATTCTCATGAAATACAAACTGGCTGACAAGGTTGTTTCACTGGAACTGTCTGCAACCGACGAAGTAGACAATATCGTCAAACGGATGAAGCAGGATGGCGTCACCGATATCATTTCGTTTGGCGGCGGCGAACCGTGTTTTGACACACCCGATCCTATCAAACAGGCTGCCTATCAGGCCCTGCTTTCCGGTAAAACAAAATACGAGCCGACAATCGGGGATCCTGAGCTGCGGGATCTGATCAGCAAAAAATTCAAAGAGGATAACGACATCCAGGTGGATTCCGAGGACATCATCGTCACACCAGGCGCCAAGTTTGCAGTCTATCTCGCCTTCCAGGCCCTGTTGGGTCCCGGTGATGTGGTGATGATCCTCGACCCGGCATGGGTATCTTACCAATCCATGGCACATGTAGCCGGCGCCTCCACGATCCATATCCCATCGTACGCCGAAAACGGGTTCCAGCCAGATCTGGCACAAGTCAGAAAGGCGATGAACAAGAACGTGCGCGTGATCGTTGCAAACTCTCCGTGCAACCCTACCGGCGCCGTTTATGACCGGGCCACACTGAAAGAACTGGCGGAAATTGCCGCTGAACACGGTTCGCTGCTGCTGTGTGATGAGATTTACGAATACATGCTTTACAGCGGTGAGCAGTACAGTCCGGCATCCGAATATACCAACATTATTACAGTCAACGGCTTTTCCAAGAGCCATGCGATGACCGGCTGGCGTCTGGGTTATGTTACTGCCCCGCGAGATGTGCTGGATGGCATGATTAAAATTTACCAGCACTCTGCCACCTGCGTGACTGCCTTCGCCCAGGCAGGCGCCATCGAGGCCCTCAGGAGCCCGCAATCCAGGGTAGCTTCCCAGCAAATGATGCAGGGCTACAAAGAACGCTGTGATCTTTCAATGCAGTTGATCCAGGAAAGCGAATTTCTGGACTGCTTTTACCCACAGGGTGCTTTCTATGTTTTCCCATCCTATAAAGCGAATATCCCCAGTCTGAAACTTGCGAACGTACTGCTCAGTGAAGCACATGTGGCCACCGTACCGGGTTCCGCTTTCGGGGAGTGCGGCGAAGGTTTCCTGCGCCTATCCTATTCGACCTCGAAAGAAAATATTATCGAGGGGTTCAGCCGGATCAATTCGGTACTTAAAAATTACAGCTGAAGGATTTGGTTTCATGACCAATCGTCAAAAATTCAAACGTGTCTTAACCGGCACACATTTCATGCTGGGCAACTTTGCGGTGGTGGAAGGGGCGCTGGCAGCCGGCTGTG
>CAZPWZ010000699.1:0-1517 GCA_964590675.1 uncultured Draconibacterium sp. | reverse complement strand
CAGCACATACTGAATGGGCTGTCCTCCAAAACGGTCGCCAATGGTTGGCGGCTCGAAAGGGAATGCGCGAATGCCGGTAACCTGCAGCAGATCCTTCGATAATTTCCTGAATATCTCATGCTGGCTGCGTGCACGCTTGTCCGGTTCAACAAGGTAAATGATCTGTTGGGCCTTGTTCGGATTTTCCACAGTCCCCAGGCTTGGAGAAATCCAGGAAAATGATACGTCGACCTCCGGTATTGAATCGGCAATATACCGGTCAACCTGGGCCATGTAATCCGTCATGAATTCATACGTCGAACCCTCGGGGGCAAGTGTAGGAATACGGATATTCGAACGGTCTTCAAAGGGAGCCAATTCTGAATGAAGCGACCTATAAGTGAATACGATGACCAGCAACAAAACCAGGAATACCGGGAAGACAAGCCATCTCCGGTTCATCAGGCCCTTCAGCGAATAACGGTAGCCCCGGTTCATTGCAAGAAAGAAGGGTTCGGTTTTATTGATCAGCCAGTTGACATTCAGGTGGCGCTGCGATTTCAGGATGCGGGAGCACATCATCGGGGACAGGGTAAGTGCCACAAAGGCAGAGATCAGCACCGAACCGGCCACAACAATGGCAAACTCCTTGAAAAGCCGCCCGATCAATCCCTGCAGGAACATGATCGGAAGAAACACCGCCGCAAGGGTGATGGTGGTTGAAACCACCGCAAAAAAGATCTCATTCATCCCTTTCAACGCGGCCTCGATGGGATGCATGCCCGTATCGATTTTTGTATAAATGTTTTCAAGCACCACGATGGCATCATCGCATACCAGGCCAATCGCAAGCACTATGGCCAGCAGGGTAAGCACATTGATTGACAATCCCATCAACGCCATGATGATAAATGATCCGATGATGGAAACGGGGATGGCGGCCACCGGGATGATGGTCGAACGCCAGTCGCGGAGGAAGATAAAAATGATCAGTACCACCAGGATAAGTGACAGCATGATGGTCTGCTGCACCTCCTTCACGGCTTCACGCTCAAATTTTGTGAAATCATATCCCACCCGCACATCATAATCATCAGGGATCTCCTTGCGCAGATTATCCATTCGGATATAAAACTCATCGGCAATGGCCACATTGTTGGCGCCCGTTTGCGGAACAACCCCGATGATGATAACAGGGAGCAGTTCCATTAAAACGGTTGAACGATCGTTTTCCGGATATAATTCCGCGGTTCCGATGTCGGATAGACGGACAATATTACCCAGTTCCTGCTTGATGATCACGTTGTTAAATTGGTCGGGAGTTTGAAGCAACCCAAAAGTGCGGATCGTTAGTTCGGTCAGGTTCCCCTCCACCCTGCCTGAAGGAAGTTCAATATTCTCGCGGCTTACAGCCCGCTCAATATCGACAGAGGTGATTCCGTTGGCTGCCATCCTGAACGGATCCAGCCATAGCCGCATTGAATACTTTTTTTCTCCAAAGATCTTGATATCACCGACCCCTGAAATTGTCTGCAGGC
>CAZPWZ010000698.1:0-1519 GCA_964590675.1 uncultured Draconibacterium sp. | reverse complement strand
GAACCGGAAGTCACTTTATTCGTGGCCGCATTTAATGAAAAGGACTTTGTGGACATGAAACTGAAAAACTCCTTTTCCCTGGAATATCCGCGCGAAAAGGTCAGGCATGTGTGGATCACCGATGGCTCCGACGACGGAACACCTGATTTGCTGAGAACTTATGAAGGCGTCGAAGTATACCATCAGCCGGAGCGTGCGGGAAAAATTGCCGCCATGAACCGCGGTATGGAATTCGTCAAAACGCCGATCGTGATATTTTCGGATGGGAACACCATGCTGGGGACTGAATCCATCCGCCGGATAGTTAAACTTTTTAGCGATCCCACTGTAGGCTGCGTTTCCGGTGAAAAGCGTATTTTCTCGCTGGATTCAACTGCTGCAACAGAAGGTATATATTGGAAATACGAGTCGAAACTGAAGCAATGGGATGCCCGGCTGCATTCGGTTGTTGGCGCTGCAGGCGAATTGTTCGCACTCCGCACGGAGCTGTTTCAGCCCGTTGAACGCGATACCCTGCTCGACGACTTTATAATCTCCCTGCGGATTGCCGAGCAAGGGTACACCATCCAGTATGACCCGGAGGCATATGCCATTGAAAATCCTTCTGCCAATGTCAGGGAGGAATTAAAGCGCAAGATCAGGATCTCTGCGGGTGGCATACAGTCGATCATCCGGTTAAAAGAACTACTGAACCCGTTCAAATTCGGGATCCTTTCATTTCAGTACATCTCACACCGGGTATTACGCTGGACGCTTGCTCCGCTGGGATTACCGATCATACTGCTGACAAACCTGGCTATTTCATTGTCGGTCGGAATCTTCGACTTTTCAAATGTTTACACCTGGCTGTTCTGGTTTCAAATTGTCTTCTATGCCATTGCGCTTTTTGGATGGTACCTGGAAGAAAAAAGTATCAAGGTCAAAATCTTCTATGTTCCCTACTATTTCTTTATCATGAACCTGGCTGTTTACCTGGGTTTCCTTAGATATATGAAAAAACAGCAATCGGTGAACTGGGAACGTGCAAAAAGGGGGTAACCTTTCAATTATGTCAATTAGTATGAAATACAATAGGCTGAATCTTTTCCTGCTGACATGCGGTTTGCTCAGTTTTGCACTTTCATCAAAGGCACAATATACTGATTGCAAATTGCTCGTCGAACCGGAGGTCACATTGGTAAATGGCCGCAGCAACGCGTCGATGGTCAAACCAGGCGATACTATATGCCTGAAGGAGGGGGTGAAATCATTTTTACTTCTCTCCTATCTGCATGGCAGTCAGGAGGCGCCAATCGTAGTGCAAAATGTGGACGGACCGGTTCAAATCACCGGAGGACCAAATTATGGTGTCAAATTCGATTCATGCTCCTTTGTGAAATTTTCCGGATCTGGAGTCATTCCATTAAAATACGGAATTATAATTGACAAGTTTGCCGGGGCAGGAATGTCTGTTGATGGTCTCAGCAGACTTGTTGTGAATCAAACCTATGATCTGCTCAGTCATGCCAGCGCTGCACTG
>CAZPWZ010000697.1:0-1525 GCA_964590675.1 uncultured Draconibacterium sp. | reverse complement strand
CCCACCAGGTTGCATCCGGCGAAATAAACCAAAAGGAAGGTAACTACCAGTTACTTCATAGTCCTTCGTTTATACATGGTTATTATTTAAAATCAGGTGGACATAGCGCGCTGTCATAACAGGATCATCGGTCATCAATTCGAACAGCCTCTCCCCTGGAATTCGCATGGTATACCCGTCATCTGAGGTAATTATCACCGGGTCAAACTTCACCTCCCCGGCCGTATATATTGTGTCTTCGCCGGTGGTTGCCGGCTCATTGGCATTCATGACCAGTTTCAGGAGGTGCAGTTCATTGACAGGGGCGAAAAATCCGGTGTTTTTAAGCATCAGGATTTTTTCATAGATCAGGCGGTCCCTGTTTTTTTCCCTGGATTTGATCATATCAATGAGATGTTTCAGCCTGACAGAATCCTTTTTCTCAAACAGGATCACCGTATCATAGTAATAATTCCTCGCCTTATTATAGAGTATCCAGGCAGATACCTCTGCAATGAGGGGATCGGGATTCACCAGGTTTGCAGCCAGCAGTTCCTCGGTTTTCGCCTTATTTTCCTGGTAGGAATGGTTCAGCATGTCGATTGCACAAGCCTTGGTCCAGCGGCCGATCCTGGCATAATCCTTATTTATGATATCCTCGATCCGATCAAACATTGACATTTTTTCCTGGGGAAATTGCGTCGCCAATCGGTTTAACCGGTCATGCAGCGAAAGATCTTCGAAAATCGGGAAAAACAGCGCTTTAAGATCATCGGAAATCAGCATATCACTGATTTCCAGGGCATAAATTTTAGCGTTACTATCCAGGCTTTCAATGTGTTCGCGGATGTAACCGATTGTCTTTGAATCATACAGCAGCGACAGCAGCAGGAAGATATGTTCTTTTTTCTCTTCCATTTCCTGAAGGAGAGCCTGTTGAAGATTTTTTGCTTCACCGGCATTGCCGATATCAGCCATCGAGGCCAGGATCCAGACCATTGTTTCGACCGAATCCTCGATGGTTTGCTTGATAAAGGTAATTTCAGAGGCCGAGGCATGATATTCGAGGTTGCTCAGCGACAACAGTACCTGAAACCGGATTTCATTATCGGGATGGTGCATTTTATCACGCAGCAGTTTGGTCGCCTTTTCACCGCCTATTGATTCGTAAATCCGGATGATTTTGAGTTGTGCATTTTTATGTGCATTGTTTTTTTCGAAAAACCGGTCCAGGTCCTGCAGAATGGGCTCCCCGATGATCTTGACAGCCACACCGGCAATGTGTGAATATTCCGGGATGATTAGATTTTCGATGATAATCGGCCAAAGTTCCACCCGCTTTATTTTGCCTGATGATATGATGGCTGCCTTCCTGACATCGGGATCAGGATCCTTGAGCAAATTGATGAGCAGCTTATAGGTGTTGTATCTTCCTGAAGACCCAAGCAAACGGGCTGCCAGAATCCGGGTTGGCACATCTTCGTCATGGGCAATGTCAACCATGTATTCAAAAGAGTGGTCTTCTGGTTCCTTTGTCTTCAGAACT
>CAZPWZ010000696.1:0-1526 GCA_964590675.1 uncultured Draconibacterium sp. | reverse complement strand
GTGGGAAAAAACAATTGGTCAGCAGGCACAGGGGACTTTTAAACATTTCAAGTTCACCCGGGGATCATGGGAAACCGTTGAAAAAGGTGCTAACGGAGAGGAAATATCAGACAGGTCCTTCACCTTTGGCAATGGTGAAACCATTCATGTTGACATTCTCAACTGGGCTGATAACGGGGGAGGAGCCAATTCAACTGCTGCTGAAAATGTCTCTGTTTTGGAAGAGAATTTCTTTATGCCCCAGCTGAACCGGTCGCGCAGGGTGTGGATTTACCTGCCCCCTGATTATGAGTCCTCCGGGTCAGATTACCCGGTTCTCTATATGCACGATGGCCAGAATCTTTTTGATGCACTGACTTCTTTCGCCGGTGAATGGGAGGTGGATGAAGCACTGAACTTATTGTCACTGCAGGGCTATAAAGTGCCCATTGTGGTTGGTGTCGACAATGGCGGCACTTTCAGGATTGATGAATATACACCGTGGGTTAACCAACAGTATGGGGGAGGTGACGGGGAACTCTATATCAGGTTTATTGTTGAAACTCTAAAGCCTTTTATTGATGAACATTTCCGCACACTAACCGACAGGGACAATACGGCGCTGATGGGGAGTTCATTGGGAGGGCTGATCTCTCATTACGGGGTACTCAGACATCAGGATGTGTTCAGTAAAGCAGGAATTTTCTCACCTTCCTACCGGTTCTCCGACAGTGTTTGGTCATTTACACGGCAAACTGGCAGGCAGCAGGAGATGAGACTTTATCAGTTGTGTGGAACGCTCGAAGGTGGCAATACCGTCAGCGATATGCTCCGCATGAATGATACATTGCTGGCTGCCGGGTTTCAGCAAACGGAAATTCAAAACAAAGTGGTTACCGGAGGTCAGCACAACGAGGCTTTGTGGCGCTCTGAATTTATAGAAGCCTATCTTTGGCTTTTTGGTAATTATGCCGCTGCTGTTCCGGTGATTCCTGATAAAAGCACTGTGCTTTGTTTTCCGAATCCGGTGGAACACGAGTTGTCATTCCAGGGTTTGCCGGTTTCAATGGTTGATTCAATTGATATTTTCGATGTAACCGGCCAAAGGGTAAAAACCACTTATACGCTCACTGACAACAAAGCCGTAGTTAAGGATCTAAAACCCGGGGTTTATATTGTCCGGATTCTGAAAGGCGGACTTTGTCTTGAGGGTAAATTCATCAAAAAATAGTCAAGGAATTTATCTCTCCCGGTCCGGATGCGTTTTTATGATTGCAGATTTTTTCTTTCGCAGCCATTTTGGGCCATCCAAACATTAAATGATGATCGCCGGATCTGCAAACCAGAAATGATCGGAAAACCCGATTTTCTGTCCTGTTTTCCCATATTCAACTTAATCTGATCACAAATATCAGTACCGCAATCGTTTGCAACAAAATATCATTTGTTTTCTTGATTTAATCAGAGTAATTTAGTGTTTTGAAAGCCGGATGCAGATGAAAAAGATTGATTTGCCGGGACAAAATCAGCAAAATTAATATCTGCCT
>CAZPWZ010000695.1:0-1533 GCA_964590675.1 uncultured Draconibacterium sp. | reverse complement strand
TAATTTTATTAGGGTTAATTTTTATTTTTTTATAATTTATTTTAATGGTTTGGGGGGGATACTTTGTTGAATAGAAAGTTGAAAATCTTTGGATTCGTGTTCATTTTACTTCTTGTTTCCACTGCCTGTCTGGCTGTAACCGGCAAAACTGAAACCAATAGCAATACTGACAATGAGCAGCCACAAAACGAGGAAATTGAACCCGAAATACTTAACGAACAGAATGATGCGTCAGAAATTGGGGCGGATTTCAAACCTTATTCAGGCAAAATCCCCAAACCCGGTGGATTAATCACCGACATAACTATGGCATTATCGACTACCGGTGAAGATTACGAAGCAGTAGAGCCTACAACTGAATTTGGTCCGTCTGCCACCATCCACGCTGTAATTGCAGTCAAAAAAGCACCGGCTGAAACCAAATTTACTGCCAGATGGTACACGACGGATGTCGGCGACGCAGATGATCCGGATAAACTCATTGATGAAACAGAAACCACAGCCGAAGGTTCCGGTAATCTGGATTTCAGTTTATCACCGACAACTTCATTTCCTGAAGGTACCTATCGGGTGGAGATTTATATCAACGACAAACTTGATTCCTTAATGGAATATTCCATTGTGGAGGGTGGTCCGGAACTGGAATCCAGTTCAAGTGATGGCAGTTATATTGTCAGCGTAACCATGGCAAAAGGGGTAAAGGGATTGTCCAAAGAACCGGTTAATCCGACTTCCGTTTTTAAACCCTCAGATACAGTCCATGCGGTGGTTAAAGCGGAAAGTGTTCCGGAAGGCACCACCTTCACCTCGGTCTGGCTGGTAACCGATATCGGTGATGCGGCCGAACCGGACACGATAATCGATACCATGACCCTGGATATGAGCGGGGATGGGAATATCGATTTCTCGCTGGCTCCATCCAAACCATTTCCGGTTGGATCCTATCGAGTTGAGATCCAAATTGATGATGAGACTGCCTGGGTGGAAGAATATGAAGTGAAATAAGCCCAGGCGTTTAACGCATTGCAAACACCCAGCGAGTGGATCAATTTTTCGTACTCGCTGGGTGTTTAATTTATAAATCAGGGGAAAATGTATGCCAGTCAGTCACCTGTTGGTAGGCATGACCCGCTTTGAAGAGAATCTCTTCCTTGAAATGCGGCCCCATCAACTGCATGCCAATGGGAAGTTTCTGACTGTCAAATCCGCAGCAGAAAGCCAATCCCGGAACCCCGGCCAGGTTGGCAGGCAGGGTAAAGACATCTTCAAGATACATGGCCAGCGGATCTTCAGTGTGTACCCCACGCTTGAAAGCTGTGGTCGGAGCCACAGGTGCGGCGATCATATCCACACTTTCAAAGACTTTTTCAAAGTCTTGTTTGATCAAAGTACGAACCTTTTGTGCCTGACCGTAATACGCGTCGTAATATCCGGCCGATAAGGCGTAGGTACCCAGCATGATACGCCGTTTGACTTCGGAACCAAATCCGGCTCCGCGTGATTTTTTAAACATTTCGATATTGCTTTCCGTCG
>CAZPWZ010000694.1:0-1543 GCA_964590675.1 uncultured Draconibacterium sp. | reverse complement strand
CCTGAATTTCTGTCCGAGACCATTGTGGCGTACGATTCGGTGAATGCCACCGGCGCCATCATGGGTTCGGGCGGCATGATCGTCATGGATGAAACCACCTGCATGGTCGATGTCGCCAAGTTCTTCCTCGATTTCACCTGCAAGGAGAGTTGCGGGAAATGCACATTCTGCCGCATGGGGACCAAAAGGATGCTCGAGATCCTCGATCGCATAACCAATGGCAAGGGCAGGGAGGGGGACCTGGAAAAACTGGAGGAGCTTGCTTACCAGATCAAGGATAATTCGCTCTGCGGACTGGGACAGACAGCGCCGAACCCGGTGCTCACCACCATCAGGTATTTCCGCGACGAATACGAGGCCCATATCAACCATAAAAAGTGCCCGGCCAAAGTATGTCGTCCGTTGCTTACCTACAAAGTGGACGAGGAAAAGTGCACCGGATGCATGGTTTGCCTTAAGAATTGCCCGGTTAAGGCCATCACGGGCGAACGCAAGCAGGTTCATCACATCAACCAGGATATCTGTACGAAGTGCGGTGTCTGCTATTCAAAATGCAAGTTTGAGTCGATCCTTTTATCATGACGCGTACACATTGCTGGTCATAAAAAAATCAAGTGACATCAAAACCTGAAATCGTAAATCGTAAATCGTAAATCTGAAATATTCTTCCAATGGCTGACAATTCTTTAAATATCATACTCGACGGAAATATTGTTAAAGGTTTTCCAGGTGAAACCATTCTCCATCTCGCGAACCGGCATGGTATTGAAATTCCGACACTTTGCAACGATGAGCGACTTGAACCCTTCACATCATGCTATGTTTGCGTGGTGGAGGTAGAGGGGATGCGCGGGCATCAACCTTCATGTTCAACAAAGCTTACTGAAGGCATGAAGATCATTACCGACAGCGAAGGGATCCGCAAATCAAGGAAGATGGCGCTGGAGCTGATGCTCAGTAACCATTATGCCGACTGTATCGGGCCCTGCAAGCAAACCTGTCCGGCTGGTGTGGATGTTCAGGGATATATATCGCTTATCGACAAGGGTCAATACAGCGAAGCAATTGCGCTCATCAAGGAGACCAATCCCTTGCCGGCCATCTGCGGTCGCGTATGTGTACGTCCGTGTGAAGCAGAATGTCGCCGCAACCTGCTCGACGAGGGTGCCCCTGTAGGCATCGATTACCTCAAACGATTTGCGGCGGATTATGATCTTGCCTCCCCTGGTAAATATATACCGGCAGTGAAGCCATCCACGGGTAAAAAAGTCGCCGTTATCGGCGCTGGACCGGGCGGTTTATCCGTGGGCCATTTCATGCAGATCGAAGGTCACCAGGTTGATATTTTTGAAGCCGCACCAAAATCGGGTGGCTGGCTCCGGTACGGTATTCCCGAATACAGGCTGCCGAACGACATCCTCGACCAGGAGGTCAGGAATATTACGGATCTTGGTGTGAACATCTTTTACAACAAAAAACTGGGGGATAACATTAGCTATGGGGAGTTGAAATCGAAATACCATGCCACCGTGCTCACAATCGG
>CAZPWZ010000693.1:0-1553 GCA_964590675.1 uncultured Draconibacterium sp. | reverse complement strand
CCGCCCTCACCAGGACATTGTCAATCCCCGGGGCTCCGCCCAAACCGAAGATGATGGGAATTCCAGCCGCCTTCGCGGCATCGTCAAGATCGTACATTTTATAGGTGATCTCATATTCATCATTGACATCGACCAATGGAACTCCTGCCTTGATTGCAGCAAGTGCGACGGGCAACTCATATTTGTAGTTCGGCCCGGCACAGTTCACAGCAACGGTGCATCCTTTCATGAGTGCGGCAACAGCGTCGGAATCGGCTGCATCAACAGATACATGCTTTATCCGGCCGGAATTGCCTTTGAGAGAATTAATAAAAACAGAGGCGTGAGACAGTGTGCGTGTTGCGACAATTATCTCTTCAAAGATGCCGTATTGAAACAGATCCCTGAGGGCCTCCTTACCGATTTCACCGCAGCCGAGGAGTAGAACTTTCATATGACATTGAATTAAGAAATGCCATCCAAGGATAATAGCCATAACCCAAATGGCATATCTGCCAGAAAAAGATACGTAAAGATAGGATGATATTGCCTGAATTTTACATGGCGGGTCAAAAAAATCAGCATGACATTATCATATTATACTTCGACTGCCTGAGGTTACAAAAAAAAGCAATCTCAAACTCACTGCATGCATTCCGGGATACGGTAAAATAATTAATTTACCTTTTCGTTTAGGATAGACTGGTAAAAACATACAGATGAGGAATTTTTTCAAGTTTAGATTTCAGACAGGATTATTTTTAGCTTTGACGTTAACCCTGGCTGGGTGTAAAAAAGAGGAACCAACCAATCAACAACCCGATGTCCAGGTTCCTGTTGGGATCGTATTATCTCTCACCGGCAACTTCAGTCCATATGGCATCAATCAGCAGAACGGGCTGACCCTGGCGATCCAGGAGATCAACAACAGTTCCCTCATCCCGGGGGTGAAGCTGGTGCCCTATTTTGCGGATGATCAGTCGATACCCGATACCTGCCGGAAGGTCTTCAGGGACCTGATCTTCAAGAACAAGGTCATTGCCATCATCGGTCCGACCTCTTCCAACAGCGCGTTTGTGGCCGACACGGTGGCGCAGAACAACGGCGTGGTGGTGATGGGAATATCCAACACAGTACCCGGGATCACGGAGATGGGCAGCTATGTTTTCCGCAACAGCCTCCCCGAATCGGCCGTGATACCCAACACCATTGCGGTGACCCACGGCAGGCTAGGATATTCGAAGGTGGCCGTTATCTATGGTGATGACGATCCCTATACGATCGGGGCGTATGATGCTTTCAAGGCGGCACTGGAGAGTACGGCGGGCGTAACCATTGTGTCGACCGAGGTCATCCGCAAGGGCGAGGTCATTTTTACCGACATGCTAACCAGGGTGAAGGCTGCCAATCCCGATGTGATCGTGCTGGCGGCGCTGGTGGCAGAGGCTTCAAAGATCATGGTCCAGGCCCGGCAGATGGGGATTCCGGGCAGTGTGAGGTTTATCGGGGGTAACAGCTTCAACACCTCCAAACTATGGCAGCAGGCCGGTGATGCGGCCCAGGGCGCTATCTGC
>CAZPWZ010000692.1:0-1565 GCA_964590675.1 uncultured Draconibacterium sp. | reverse complement strand
ACGTTTTGTCGCAGGATCTTCGACAAATACACCTTCAATATAATTTTTCAAAGAATCTCTTTGCTGCAGTCATGCTCAAAGTTCACTGGGGCCGGGCCGATTACATCGGCTGGGGGCTTGGTTACAAATTTGATCAGAGTTATGGGAAAAGAACTGTCAGATAACGCGCCAAATACGAGGATTCCGTCAATCCTGGCGATGTTCATGCTGGTCATCCTGATCACCGGCTGTGCCAAGGACGGAGGCGTATGCGTTTCAACAAACGGACCGGTCATCCAGCAATTCCGGTCACTCCCTGCCTTCAATCAGGTCGAACTGCTTGACAATGTATGCCTGATCCTCACGAATGATACCGGGAACCAGGTGATGGTCGAGGCCGGCGAGTACATCATCGATGGAATTAAAACGGAGGTTGTGGACGGGAAGCTGACGATCATGAATAAAAATCAATGCAACTGGCTGTGGGATTACAGTAAACCCAAAAATGTCTACATTTCAGGAAATAAAATCTGGGGAATAAAATACAACTCTTCCGGTGACATCAGGTCAAATGACACACTCAAACTGGATTCGCTGAAGGTGGAGGTCTGGGGAGGTTGCGGCACCATCGATCTTGCGATTGATGTGTGGCAGGGAAGTTTCAGCCTGAACCTGGGCACCGTTGACATACATCTTCATGGGATTTCGGCCATTACCACGGTTTACGCTGACGATTACGGGTTTTTCGATGCAAGAGACCTGAGAACAGGTTACACTTACATCACCAACAGGGGATCCAACGATTGCTATGTGAATGCGACCAATCACCTTGATGCCATCATCGGCTCTATCGGCAACATCTACTACTCGGGTAATCCGAAATCGATCAATGTCCAGATTGATGGATCCGGAAAGGTACTGCCATATTAAGAACTAATAGGCCCGTGCAAAGATGACCCGCTGTACGGATGGTTTTCCCGAATAGATGCAGACGCCTTTTTCAGCAGGATTGTCAAGTGGAATGACCCTGATGGTTGCCTTGGTCTCCTCCTTGATCTTCTCTTCTGTTTCGGCCGTGCCATCCCAGTGAGCCGAAATAAAACCGCCCTTGTCATCCAGCACCCGCTTGAACTCCTCCCATGAATCAACGCGGAAGGTATTGTCCTCCCTGAATGAATTGGCCCGGTCATACAGGTTCTTTTGTATCTGATCAAGCAGGTGTACGATTTTATTCTCAATATCGGTAAGCTGCAGCACCTCCTTTTCAAGTGTATCCCGGCGGGCAACCTCAACAGTTCCCTGTTCAATGTCCCTCGGCCCGATGGTCAGTCGTACAGGAACCCCTTTAAACTCATATTCCGTGAATTTCCATCCGGGTTTGTATGTTTCGCGGTCATCATACTTCACCGAGATCCCCTTCGCCTCAAGCGCTTTTTTGATCGGCAGAACCGTTTCAGTTATCTGGGCAAGCTGATCGGCATTTTTAAAGACCGGAACAATGGCAACCTGGATCGGAGCCAGATTCGGGGGAAGCACCAAACCGTGATCATCGGAATGCGACATGATCAGGGCCCCCATCAGCCGGG
>CAZPWZ010000691.1:0-1566 GCA_964590675.1 uncultured Draconibacterium sp. | reverse complement strand
ATATCCTTCATAGCTGAATTCCCGGAATAGGAGGGGATGCATGAAAGGTAAAGTTTGCTTTCAGACAACTAAAAAACAATCCAATGAAAAGATTCCTGATAACGGCGGTCATATTGCACTTCGCGATGAATTGCAGTGTTTTTGCCCAGATTAATGTGTTGCGCATCGACAACAATGCCGCACCACAAACAAAGGAGGGAATTTTTTATTCCCTTCCGCGTACAGTTGTTAAAATTGATGTGAAGATCGACCGTATCGAAAATTACAAGGGCCCTTATGCGGATTTTGCCCTGCGGTTCCTGGGATTGAAGAACATTGTTTCGGCGAATACCATTGATTATAATATCAGTGATATTACCATTACAACATATCCTGAGCCCGATCCCGACCAGTATTATTTCGTGGAAATGGGAGAGAAAATTTCGAAGGGGGACAAGGCAGGCCTGTTATCATTGAGTGATGCCGGGGTGATCGTGGGCACACTGGCCGAACAAGTTGATACTTTGCAGGTGCACCTGTCAAAACCAGATGAACCTGTCGAGGCGGATAAAGATGTCTTTGGCGAACTTTTCAAATATTCAGCCGATGTGAACGTTTTTGAAAAGGTGGATACGATCATACGGAAAATCAACATTGATACCCTTACCGTCGAACGCCAGTATTACAAGCGCACCATGGTCGAAAAATCTCCGGAGCAAAAGGCCAAGGAGGCAGCCGAGTTTATCTCGAAAATCAAGGAAAACCGCTTTACCCTGATCAGCGGATCACAGGAGGTGAATTATAACAGGGAGACGCTGGAATATATGGACAGCCAGCTGAAAACGATGGAAAAGGAGTACCTGAAACTGTTTACCGGGATCAGCCTGCACAAGAGCCTTAGCTTCAGCTATAAGTATATCCCTATCCCCAACCAGATCAATACTGAAATACCGATCTTCAAATTTCTCAAATCAAAGGGTATTGTCGACCTGGATGAACCGGGAGGCAAGGTGGTTACCATCAAGATCCAGCGTGTGGGCAATACCAATACGGTCGCCGCCTATCTTAAAAAAGCCGAAAAAGACACCAAGGTGCAGGGTTTTTCCTATCGCATCCCCGAACTGGCGCGCGTAACGGTGAAACTGGATGAAAATACACAGGAGGAAACCCAATGCCTGGTGGCACAATTAGGGGTGGTCACGAACCTCCCGGCCAGCAAATGGAAGGTGCAGTTTTACAAAGAAACGGGTGGCATCAAGGGATTGGAAATTCAATAACAGGCTTTCCTGATTTTAACAAGTTTTTCGAGGAGATTCCCCAGCAGGTCAAGGCGCAACATATTGGCCCCATCGGATTTTGCACTGCCCGGATCAGGGTGCGTTTCCATGAATATTCCATCAGCGCCAACGGCAATGGCAGCTTTTGCAAGGGTTTCGATAAGATCGGGCCGACCGCCTGTTACACCCGATGCCTGGTTTGGCTGCTGCAGCGCATGGGTGATATCCACGATGACCGGAACACCGCCGGACTGCATCTCAGGGATATTCCTGAAATCGACCACCAGGTCGGTGTAGCCGTCTGCGTTGA
>CAZPWZ010000690.1:0-1569 GCA_964590675.1 uncultured Draconibacterium sp. | reverse complement strand
CCAAGGAGACGGGCCCTGAAATCTTTAAAATACCAGCCTACCAGCAGAAAGATCAGTCCGAAGGAGATGATCAGGGTGATGGCAATATCCCGCTTGATTTGCCCAGCGTTGGCAACGGCAACAGCTGCCCCGCCAAAATAGCGGGTTTCAATTGCCTGTCCTGAGCTGATGCCGAGGGAACTGATGATCTCATCGAGGCCGTTGATGAGCTCACTGTTAGCTGCGGTTTCACTGGAAGGGTGCGCAGGTTCGATAAATATCAGCAGGTGTTTCATGTCACTGGTGACCACACACCCATCATACAATTCAAAATTGTCACCGGCACGTAACGATTTAAGTTTGACAAGTGCAAGGTTGGATATTCCCAGGGGATCGCGGGCGATCCTGTTTTTTAGGACCATGCTGGCGGGAGAGGCCAGTACCTTATAATTGCTGCCCATCAGCCGGTCTATTTTTCCCGGTGATAGCAGGCTGTCGATTTCCCGGTAATCTGATTCCTCCAGAAAGACAGGCAGGTGATCCAATGCGAGTTCCATCATCGCCTGCATGTTTTCCTCAGAGGCCTTGAAAAGGAGAAATTTGATGTATGCGGTATCGAATCTTGCATTCAGTGAATCATAGAAAGCCTGGCCATATTCGATCAATGCCTCCGGGTCAGCCTGGCGGCTGGTATCCTTCAATGAAATGTCCACGATTTTTTTATCAGTCTGGCCCAGGTTCGCCACAACGTACCCGGTGAGGTCATGGTCACCGTTTTTAGGAATGGATCCGGAAATATTTTCTTCGAAACGGATTTGTGAGGCGAGCAGGGCGATGGCAATGGACGCCGCAATAAGCAGGAGATAGAAGAATAAAATTCTTTCCCGGAAGAAACGGTATATGTGTACCACGAAATCAGACATGCTTTTTTCTGAAAACGGAAAGAAGCAGGTAGGTGAGAGGTCCCAGCACCAGCGCAAGTAATAATCCCAGGATCAGGCTTCCTACAAGGTACTGTATCAGGTTTTCCTTTATCCAGTGAAGTCCGAATCCCGAATTGTATTCGAGGTTCGACATGTTGGCGCCCAGTATCCAGCCGCCCATAATATAACTCAGGAAAATGATCAGGGGAAGCATGGGCGGAAGGCTGATATTACAGGAGGTTATTGCGACAAATTTGTTGAGTTTAAAAAAGTGGGCCAGGCCGAAAGTAGCCAGCATCTGCCACCCCCAGATCGGCATCACACCGATGAAAAGACCAACTGCAACAGAGATTGCCAGTTTGGAATTTGAATCGTCGCTGTTCAGGATGTATTCCCTGACAAATTCCCGGACTGATTTTTTCCGGAGTCCTTTGAAAAATGAGAGCGGCCGGACCCAAAGAAGCGCCATGAACACAAGAATGCTGTTGGCAATGCTTACGCGGGTGAAATCCCTGACTTTCCTGAAGTGTGAAACACGTGTTTCCTTTGGTGCGTAATAGATCCTGACCGGTACGGAAAGCACGTTCACCCCGCGCCAGGCAAGCCGCACCAGTATTTCAACCTCGTATTCATATTTTTTCGAAACCACCCACTTGATCTCTTTGAT
>CAZPWZ010000689.1:0-1570 GCA_964590675.1 uncultured Draconibacterium sp. | reverse complement strand
CGTTGCGTTCAACTTGTTGGTAATCCATTCGTCAATCACATCCATCTTCTTCTTATCGAGGGCGATCTGCTGGATCCGGGCATAATCATCATCCAGGTTCGCTTTATGCGGATTTGTCCGGGTTTTCAGAAAATAAATACGGTAGTCCTGCTTGCCTCGTTCGGTGGTCAGTACCGGCGCCGACACATCCCCGGCCTTCAATTTATCGATCACAAAGAAAATTTTTGCGTCAATCTGCCCTGCTTCAAACTTACTGTTTCCGGATATAGGGTTGATCATCATGCCACCACTGTTCTTGCTGGGGTCGTCGGAAAATTGTATCACGGCCTGCTCGAAGGTCAATGTTTTCTTTACAATCAGGGCCGCTACGCTGTCAAGCGTTAATTTTGCCTTGTTCAGATTGACCGGGGTCACTTTGGGTTGAAGCAGGATGTGACGCACATTGATATATTCTCCCCTACGTTCAACCATCTGTATAAGGTGGTAACCATCTTCCGTCTCCACGATATCGGATACCTCCCCGGGTTTCAGTTTAAAGGCGGCAGCCTCAAATTCCGGGCGCATCTCTCCTCTTTTAAACATTCCAAGTTCACCTCCCTGTTTGGACGAACCAGGATCTTCGGAATAAAGTACGGCCAGTGTACTGAAATCATCGCCTTTTGCAAATCGCTCCTTAAATCCCTTGAGTTTGTCCTTTACAACCTGCTTTTCCTCATCGCCGATGGCTGGCTGCCGGACGATCATTCCGATCTCCAGTTCTGAGTTCACCAGCGGAATGCTGTCCTTGGGAAGTTTCCTGAAATAGGCCTTGACTTCTGCCGGTGTAATGGTCACATCCTTGGCGATCATTTGCTGTTCCTGGTCGGTAAGCATCGACTCCTTGATCACATCGCGCAGTTCATTTTTTATCTCAATCAATGACTTGCCAAAATGCTCTTCGAGACGCTCGGGGGTTCCGGCCTGGGAGATAAAGTAGCGCATCCTGCGGTCCATTTCAATTTCAACCTGGGCATCCGTCACGCTGAGGCTATCAACCTGGGCCTGGTGCAGCAACAGTTTTTGAAAAAGCATATTTTCGAAAATCTGGCATTTAAGCCCGGATGCCGTTCCCTGGATATTCCCCTGGCTACGGATTTGCAGGTACTGGTTTTCGATATCGGAAAGGAGAATAACATTTCCGCCAACGATACCAACGATACCATCAATGATCGAATCGCTTTTTGACTGGGCATTCAAATAAGTGACGTTTGCAATAGATATAAATATGATGATCAATATATTACGAAATATTTTCATGAAGTCGAATTTTGGAATGATTTCCATTAGTATATCTCAAAAATATCTTTCTTCTGCGCGTTAACATATATGTCTTCCTGCATGCGATTGATGAGTTCAATTTTTCGCTTATTGAGAATGATGTCGCGGATACGTTGTTTTTCAAAGCTCAGGGGCGATACACTTTCCTTGATTTTGAAATCCCTGAATCTTACAAGGTAAGTATATAAAGAATCCTGGTATTCCAGCTCCCTGTTATTTTTCAGGAAATCTTCCTGGTTATAAGTTTTTACCG
>CAZPWZ010000688.1:0-1577 GCA_964590675.1 uncultured Draconibacterium sp. | reverse complement strand
AGCTTAATCTGAAAGACCGGACCGGTTTATTCGCTGAATTGGTTTTAGGCATGCTCGTTTTCCTTGTCGACAGGATATTTATAATGTAATACTCTAGTATTCTTTTGTCAAGATGGAAACCGACATTTTACTATTTTTGACAGTCACTTTCCCCCTGGGATACCCGATTTGATCTTGCTATGATGAGATTAGCAATAAATTGTATAAAACCGGTCGCTGATTAATTCTCAGTCAAACCAAATGATCCTTGGAGCGACCACCTGCTTCCCTTCTTTTTGTGCCGTCATATTGGTACGAAAAAAGACGCATGTGGTTGCTCTTAATTTAACCGACTTAAGAACCCTGTTCACTGGGAAAGGAGAAAAGATTGAAAGAAATTCCTGTTTCAAAACGCAACATTATCGTTGCCATCATCCTGGCAGTTGTCATTGCTCTGGGAATCCTCGCGATTCAGGCGCTACCACTCCATAACGGATCCCAACCTTCGGTTTCCAACCAAGAAGATATCCTGGCTTCAAAAGCGGCTGCAGCTGCACTGGAAGCCTTCTTCCATGTGGATTACCGGAATGAAAAAGATATCTGGCTCAATGATGTTTGTGCTGCGAGTACTCCAACCGGATGTCAGTTTATTTCCGCCGGAGCCGATCTGTTGTGGAGTAAATTTCAGGAGGCCAGGGCCGATGTAACCGCAACCGTCACACCCCAGGAAAAGGTAGCGGAAACTGCCACAGAACAAGTTTGGAAGATGCTGGTTGCGCTCTCGGCTCCTTTGCCTGGCAGTAACAAAATCCAGGACACTGCTTATGTCGCTGTGATCAAAACGGATAATGGCTGGAAATTTGACCGTTTTTTGCTGGAGCCTGAAATTAAAGCAATTCTCGTTCGTCAGGCAATGACGGTTACTCCTATAAAGGAAGGTAAATAACCGTGAAGAAATTTATCCTGATCCTGACCCTCCTGGCATTACTGATCCCTTCAACTGTGTATGCTCAGGAACAAAATCCATGGGGTGAAGTATTCGATGATAACGGCAATTTGCGTTCTGACCTGGTCGATCTGGGTGTAACGACTGAACACCCCGATTGGATGTCTGTAGAACTCCCATTCGGCCAATCACTGAACCTGGACGCCGATTACCATCGTTACCAGACCGCCAATGGCAATATCGTTGTATTGCCCTCTGCATCAACGTTATTCTTCATGGCAATGAACCCTCAGGAGAGCGGACTGGCGAACTCAGTCGGAATGATGGGAAATGGATATGGTGGGTTAATCTCTTTCCTGGGTTTAGTAGCGGGTAACAGTGTGGATTGGGGCCGGCTGTCCACAGACCATCCGGAATATAAGAATCCGGATCAATTCTGGGGAGCAGTCTTGAATGGGCAGCAGGACGTGTGGACGTATTTTTCCGGTTGGGGCTTTATCACAACTCTGCTCCAGATGTCCTGGAATGATACAGCCCTACGTACGGCTTACTTGATGTATCTAAATGGTGCTCAAAACTGTTCATCCATTCCCGGTGGCTGCTCGGGCGTTGTCAACCCACCGCCACCCCTGCCCAAAATCTGCCCCGAGCC
>CAZPWZ010000687.1:0-1586 GCA_964590675.1 uncultured Draconibacterium sp. | reverse complement strand
TGTGTACCGCTGATCATAGGCGGTTCTGCCTTCTCGATCTATCCGGCGCAGCTGTTTTCCTTCTTTAATCCTGATTATGGGATCCATGGGGAGGGAGAAGAGAGTCTTTACAATCTCCTGCTCAGCCTTGATTCCGGCATTCCTGATTTAAGCATTGATGGTCTTGTTTACCGTAATAACGATGAAATCAAGGTGAACGGCCGGAAGCATTTCATCAAGACGCCGGATCTTGATTTTGACACCGGGCTGCTGGAATTTTACTGGGACAAGGCCGGCATGGTAAACGTGCAGACAAAACGCGGCTGCCCGTACAACTGCATCTACTGCACCTACCCGCTGATTGAGGGCCACAACGTGCGGACCCTCGATCCGGACAAGATCGTTCACACACTCCGGGAGCTATATGAAAAACACAAGGTTGATTATGTGTTTTTTACCGATTCTGTATTTAACATCAGCAACCATTTCAATGAGGAACTGGCCAGGAAGATGATTGCCTCCAGGCTACCCATGCACTGGGGCGCCTATTTTTCACCGCATAAACTGTCGCTCGAAAACCTGAAATTATTTGCCGAAGCCGGCCTGACCCACATCGAATTCGGCACCGAATCACTGTCGGACACCACACTGCAGAAATACGGGAAGCACTTTGATGTGGATGAGGTGGTGCGGGTTTCAGATTATTGCAACCAGGTTGGCATTTATTTCTGTCATTTCATGATCATCGGCGGGTATGGTGAAACGGAGGCCACCATCAACGAAAGTTTTGAAAATTCAAAACGCATCGAGAATACGGTCTTCTTCCCCTTCATCGGCATGCGGATCTATCCCGGCACGCTGTTGCATAAGATTGCCCTCGAACAAGGGATTGTCAAGGCCGCTGATGACTTGCTTGAACCGGTTTATTATATTGCCCCTGATATAGATTATGGATCGCTCAAGGAAAGAGCGGAAAAAACCGGACGCCGGTGGGTCTTCCCTGATGAGGATGTGGCGACAGCGATGAACCGCATGCGTAAAAGGAAACGAAAAGGATCATTATGGCATCATTTGAAGAAATAAACATACCCCAAAAGCCCCCCATGGTGATGGTTGATCGGTTGGTAGAGGTGATCGATAAAACCACCGTGACCTCTTTCCTTATTCGCGACGACAACCTGTTTTGCGAAAACGGATTGTTCCGGGAACCGGGACTGATCGAAAACATGGCGCAGACTGCAGCGGCTGGTGTGGGTGCAAAGCCCGGTGTTGAAAGCGGCAAAGCCCCGCTGGGCTTTATCGGCGGCATCAGGAACCTGAAAATCAATGACTTTCCCAGGGCAGGACAACAGATTGTCACCCGCGTAACGGTGATGCACGAAGTGTTTAACGCCACCATCGTCGAGGGGGAAGTATACCTGGATGAAAAGCTGATTGCCTCCTGTGAGTTGAAGATATTTTTAATTAATGAATAGGGCTTTACGATTTACGATTGACGATTGACGATTTACGATTGACGATTTACGATTTTTTTGAAAAAAATTACCTATGGGAAACGAGAATGAAGCGATAAAAGATTCAAAAGCCGGTTAAGATGAACTGATTTA
>CAZPWZ010000686.1:0-1587 GCA_964590675.1 uncultured Draconibacterium sp. | reverse complement strand
CGCCACGTGAACCGGCAACTTTTTCCTGTCAATCTGATCCTTATATTCAATCATATCTATGCGCCGTGAATTATTCATGTTCCAGGTCCCGGCATTTTTTTGACGACAGCAGGGAAAATTTATATGTGATTGATAAACCCAGCACTGCAAACCAATCATTATTACTGGCATTACCCCGCTGCATCCCGGGCTGATGGTTAAGCGTCGGATCCGATGCAACTTGGGCTTGATTGTCAGGATCAATTGAATGCCCGTACAGGTAATACGTAGTACTCACATCATCCAGATAATCGCCGAAGGTTTTATGC
Organism: uncultured Draconibacterium sp.; assembly: GCA_964590675.1. Taxonomy (GTDB): domain Bacteria; phylum Bacteroidota; class Bacteroidia; order Bacteroidales; family FEN-979; genus CAIVAT01. The sequence continues at coordinate 1,279 of CAZPWZ010000686.1, read as the reverse complement.
ATCTCCCAGTAAACCTGCAGTCCCAATCTCCTGGCAAGGCTGAATTTTGCACCAAACCCAAAAGGAATAGAAAAATTATAAGCTGCGTAGGCTTTACGACCTTCATATCCTTCATTCTGCCCCTCAGTTCCCATTTCACGCAAGGAAATACCATTATTTTCCGGATTATAGAAGAACACCGAAAAACCGGCGTAAATATACGGCGATATTCCGTTCTTTCGGCTGCCTGTGAAGTATGGCATGAAATTAAATTCTGCAACAGCTGCAATATCAGTCACCTGGCTTGTAAAAGCAAGTCCCCGGTCGGGAAGGAAAGATGAACCGGAAGCGTCGCCCTTGATCTTCCCCTGCATGGCACTCACTTTTACTGCCCAACGGGTGTCAATGGTATAACGCACCATCAGGCCATAGGCTGCCTGTGTATTCAAAAAATGGGTCCCGGGGTTCAGATCACCGAGATAATACATCCCGCCTCCTGCCAATCCCACTTCAATATCCTGTGCTTTACTGGTTTGAAATAATAAAAAAAAGAAACCAGCCAGGAGTATTGGTTTCATCGTTGCATTGAACATGAATTTTGAATAGTCTTTTTCGATTTTAATACTTCTTTTCAACAACTTTAAGTAACGCTAAACTCACGTTTTTATTTGATTGCAGGGATGATATTCGGATATATTTATGCTAGTTCCTGTTATCCAAACCCCAGTTAAGCTTTTCACGGATGGTCTGAAAGAAATTTTTATCGGTCAGCCTGAGGAGATTTATCTGAAAGTCAGCCCTGCGGACGACGAGTTCAACAGCATGATCAACAGTTTCAATCCGTGAATCCAGGCTCAGCAGAAAATTGGCACTCTTGCCTTCAACCCGGATTGTGATCTCACTGTCATCCCTTATCACGATAGGCCTTACAGTCAGGTTATGGCTCGCAATCGGGGTGATCAGAAAATTTTCAGAATCAGGGGTTATGATGGGGCCGGTACAGCTAAGCGAATAGGCTGTTGATCCTGTCGGAGTTGCAACAATAAGCCCATCAGCCCAATAGGCATTTAAAAATGCTCCGTTGATCCAGGTTTTAATGGTGAGCATCGCCATAACATTGGGCTTGAAAACCGTCAGCTCATTCAATGCGTAGTTGTGCGGACCAAACAGGTTTCCAGGTGAATCAAGCCGGAGCAGGGTGCGCTTCTCCAGGAGATAATCGCCATCGCGGATGGCCTTGATCGCAGGGATAATGTGTTCCTTGGAAATGCTTGATAAAAGACCCAGCCTGCCCATGTTG
>CAZPWZ010000685.1:0-1589 GCA_964590675.1 uncultured Draconibacterium sp. | reverse complement strand
AATGGATTGCCGCCGGTTGGAGTTTCGGGGTTCCCAAACATCACGCCGATTTTTTCACGAAGCTGGTTGATAAAAATGCAGCAGGTTGCCGTTTTACTTATCGTGGATGTTAATTTCCTGAGCGCTTGCGACATAAGCCGGGCCTGTAAACCCATCTTTGAATCACCCATTTCGCCTTCAATTTCGCTTTTCGGTGTGAGCGCTGCAACCGAGTCGATCACAATGATGTCAATTGCACCGGAGCGTATCAGGTTTTCAGTGATTTCAAGCGCCTGTTCCCCGTTGTCGGGCTGCGAAACAAGCAGATTCTCCACATCCACACCCAGTTTTTGTGCATAAAACCGGTCAAAGGCATGTTCTGCATCAATAAAAGCAGCAATGCCGCCGGCCTTCTGCGATTCTGCGATCGCATGCAATGCAAGCGTGGTCTTACCGGATGACTCCGGCCCATAAATTTCAATTACCCGGCCCTTTGGCAATCCGCCAATTCCAAGGGCTGCATCCAGCCCGATGGAGCCGGTGGAGATCACATCAACCGCTTCGATGGCATTATCGCCCAGCCGCATAATGGTTCCCTTACCATAGGTCTTTTCCAACTTATCAAGCGTCAGTTGCAACGCCTTTACCTTTTCCTTGTTCACTTCATTTGCCATAATTCATTTCCTCCTTAAATTTCGCCATGCACTTTGTCCTGGCATCGCGGATTAATACCCCATTTCTTTCAGGATCTGACTGGTGTGGTTCTTTGTATCCACCTTGGAAAATATTTGGCTGATCAGGCCGCTTTCGTCAATAATGAATGTCATCCTGTTGATCCCTTCGTATTCCTTTCCATAAAGCTTCTTTTTTCCCCACACGCCATAATCCATGATGATTTTTTTTCCTTTATCAGAGATAAGGGCAAAAGGTAAAGCATATTTGTCAGAAAAATTTTTATGCGAACGTTCTTCATCGGCGCTTACACCGATAATCTTAAATCCTTTGTCGATGAGAATCTGATAGTTATCCCTTAAATTGCATGCTTCAGCCGTACATCCGGGCGTATTATCCTTTGGATAAAAATACAGGATAACTTTGGAGCCCCGGTAATTTTTAAGCAAAACCGGCTGGCCATGCTGATCGTTAGCTTCAATATCGGGGGCCCGATCGCCAATCTTCAAGGTTGCCATATCTGAAATATTGAGTTAAAAAATCGCGAACACATCCGCATTCAAAATTAGAAATTTATGGTCGAAAGGGGCTCAGCTGAAAGGCTGAGTTATCAACAAATTTTTGTGGTCTGATTCGTCAGGTAGAACCGGCAAACTGCTGTTAACCCGCATTCAAGGCATTTGGGATTCCGGGCGGTGCAGACATAACGTCCATGCAATATCAGCCAGTGATGCGCGATAGCGCGAAGGTCCTCCGGGATGTAACGGATCAGCTGTTGTTCTGTCTGCAAGGGATTCCTGGCATTTGTGGTCAGCCCGATTCGTGCTGAGACACGGAAAACATGTGTATCCACAGCGAGTGCAGGCAGGTTAAAAAGAACCGATCCCAGGACATTGGCTGTTTTACGGCCAATACCGGGAATTTTCTGAAGTTCATCG
>CAZPWZ010000684.1:0-1592 GCA_964590675.1 uncultured Draconibacterium sp. | reverse complement strand
TGTCCTGGGAAATTCTGAATCGAATAACGGTGAAAGCTTTCATTTGATTCCATGGAGGATCCGTTGAGAATATTATCAGGCCGGGTAATTTTAACTTTTACATCCGACCATATCTTGTGTTTATTCTCATCCCAAATCAGGTGTTCGGTATTGAGCTGTTCATTTTTCTTTTCATTTCTGACCACTACATCACCCCAGGCTTCCATGGTCCGGGCATAGTCCCTGCGGATACCTCGTTTTCCTGTGATGGTAGAAGAGATTTGGTTAACTGAATCGAACATGAATATTTTAAATCCGTTTGGGAATTCAAGGTAGGGGTTTTCACCGGAGTAACGGTTCATCAGCGGACTGACCAGGCGTGCCTGGATCTTGCCAGAATCACTGAACAGTACCTCGATGTTCCTGGCCGACATGACGGGGGCATTTTCCTGGACTTGAATGAAATCATCTGTTTTGGGAGCTTTGGTGCAGGAAAACAGGAAAAGCAGCATGATTGCAGGAAGGCACGGAAATTTCAGCAGATGAATAGGTTTCAAGGCTAGAAATACTTGCGTTTGACAAACCATCGTTCATAGATGGAAAATCCAATGACAATTTTAAAGTAACTCTCCTTGATCAGTTTTTCGGCGGTTGTCCCCCTTACGCCATACTGGGCACCAATGTTTAACATGGTTTTCACACCACGCAAAGGTAATCCGAATCCGAATCCAATGGCATATTCATTGAGATCCTGTCCCCGAAGCCGGAGGTAGGTTTTGTTGTAGGTAAAGCCCAGCCTGTAACGAACCCGGGCAAGGTAATTTGAATAATTGTCCGCTTTGGGAATGATTTCCCCTCCAAAGTTAACCTGCCAGCTGTTCACAAGCGAATCACTCTGGTCAAAGGCAGTGAATTTCTCCCAGTTTTGCCACTTATAATCAACCCCGATGAGCCATTTGTCCGTTTTTTCAAAGGAAAAACCCCCGCCAATCATCATGGGGATGATAATGCGGCCCTTATAGCCTTCAGCCGTGGCCAGGGTATCGCGTGGCGACTCAGTTCCCGAGGATGAGAGGAGGAATGTATAGGCCAGGACATCTGTTTTTGCGGCCATACTCAGTGATGGACTGAAAACAGCGCCAAGATTGAGAAAGAGGTCGTTTTTAATTTTCGCCTTGTATTGTGCCCCAAAGTTGAATGCCAGATCGTTCATGGTCACATAATAGGCTTCCCTGAAATTCATGGCATGTATAGAATCAGGAAAGTAAACTGTTGCCAGCCGTTCCATACTTCCAAAGAGGTATGAAATATTGATTCCAAGCGAAAAGCGTTTAATGGGACTGAACGCATTACCCCAGAACAGGCGGTTTATTCCTCCCGATCCCGTGTAATTCCGGAGCACTGTGCCGGAATTTGGATATTCTTCAACGTTCACAACATTGTATCCGACATCGCTGTAAGGCACCAATCCAAGGCTGGTTTTCCACCATCTGTTCACGGGCATGCCGAAAAGGAGATAACCCAGTGAAGCATAATTCCGGTTGATGGTTTGAAAATCTGAACTGAGGGTTACAAATTCCCCGTTGAATCCGCCTTCGAAAACAAAGGACAAT
>CAZPWZ010000683.1:0-1604 GCA_964590675.1 uncultured Draconibacterium sp. | reverse complement strand
TTGGGTAGGATGGTAAAAGCTACCCCCCCGGATGATGTTATAATAGTAACTCCCGTTGTCATATACATCAGAAGTCATTTGCCAGACATTTCCCACCAGGTCCATCACTTTAAACGGGCTGCCACCCTTGGGGAATTTATTTACCGCTGTCGGAAAATTCAGGTTGTAATTACACCTGGTTGAATCCATTTTATTACCCCAGGGATACTTTCGCAAGTCACTTCCCTGAGCGGCATACTGCCATTCCTGTTCGGTTGGAAGCCTCTTCCCTGCCCATTTTGCATAGGCACGGGCATCATCCAGGTTCACATAAACAACCGGATGACCTTCAGTACCTGCGACAGGATTACCATTCAACCAATGCTTCAGGTAATTTGTTGTATCTTTCGGTTTATAAGATGTTTGTGTTATGAATTTTTTATATTGTACGTTCGTCACAGGATACTTGTCCATGAAATACTTTCGCATAACCATCCTCAGGGTATCGTGGAAATCCGGGAAGGGAATAAATGGATCGAGCGTGCCCGGATCACGCATGGTATAGAATTTAAAAAGTCCGGCGGGGATGGCAACCATATCTTCCGGCGTCACAAACGTTGACGGGGATTGCTCCTGCCGGCTGAACAGAAAAGGTCGTGCGGTGCTTGGTGTGACGACCACTTCGTCGAATAATTCCTGGCCGCCGAACAGCTGGACAACAATTTTCCTGATATCTCCGGGAAACAGGCTTTTGTAATCGACCGAAACGACCGAACCACCTGAAACCGGGAATATATATTGTTTTGAACGATAGGTTGGGTTCTCCCCTGTCACGACGATTTTGTCGACCACCGGATTGCTGGCCTTGACTATTAAGTTAGTGCCGGTTATTTGTAAATTCAGTAAACGGGTGAACACCCCCACACATCCCACATTCCCTTCACGGCGGGTATTCATCCATGCAGAAGGAAATGCCTCAATTCTCACCGGGATGTAAGCTTTCTCTTTCTTCATTACAGGCTTTATTTCCTCATGATTCCAGAGGTCGACAAAGTGGTACTGGCTGATGATTTTTTCAGCCGGCCAAAATTCTGAAGGATCAACAAATTCAAACAGTTCTCCATTCACTCCTTTCGGATTAACGCTGTAGATTGTAAAAATCCTTTTTCCTGGACCATCCCAACAGTTAACATAAACAGAATCCATCAGGGTTGGAAGAAGGGGTGCAAAGGACTCATTGTTAAAAACGGATTTATTCTCGCGAAGTATCTTTGTAGTCCGCCCCATATAAGCATATTCTTCCTCAATCCATTCAGGACGTCCGGGGCGCATCGTGTTGATTTCCACGCCGTAACCATTGAAGAACGAGATGGCAAGTTCACGGTGGAGCCTGTCATCAGCCAGCTGCAATACCCTGAAGATGGCGAAATCGGGTTTGATGAGTTTGTTCAGGTTCAATGGCGGAGGCATCACGAGGGCATCATGAACCCTGCCGCTGACGATGCCCGGCATATCCTTCGGGACAGCCATTCCTTCGCTGTACATGATGATCCCGGGTTTGACCTTGTCAGGTGTAGCCTGGAGTTCCCGGCTTGAACCCCCCCTGGTATCAAGTACCACCCCGC
>CAZPWZ010000682.1:0-1605 GCA_964590675.1 uncultured Draconibacterium sp. | reverse complement strand
AACAGTAAAGATGATGCTGCCTGTGAAAGTGGGTGATTACACCGATTTTTATTCAAGCATTGAACTTGCGACCAACGTAGGTAGAATGTTCCGGGACCCTGCCAACGCTTTGCTACCGAATTGGCAACATCTGCCCGTTGGCTACCTTGGAAGAAGTTCATCCATTGTTGTTTCAGGTACAAACATTCACCGTCCCAAAGGACAAACAAAGCCGCCTGATGCCGAGCTGCCGTTGTTCGGTCCCTCCATTCAGGTCGATTTCGAACTGGAGATGGCTTTTATCACGGGAAAGAAGACGGAACTGGGATCGTCGGTGACCACTGCCGAGGCCGAAGATCACATTTTTGGGATGGTCCTGTTTAACGATCTTTCGGCCCGCGATATTCAAAGCTGGGAATATGTTCCGCTCGGACCCTTCCTGTCAAAAAATTTCGGTTCGGTGGTATCCCCTTGGGTTGTGACGATGGATGCACTGGAACCATACCGGGTAAGGGGCCCAAAGCAGGAACCGGAAGTATTTCCATACCTGCAGTTTACCGGCGATCACAATTTCGATATTGTGCTTGATGTGCTCATAAAACCTGATAATCAACAGGAACACAGGGTGTGTCATTCGAATTACAAGTATATGTATTGGAATCTTGCACAGCAACTTGCCCATCAAACCGTGAACGGCTGCAATATAAATGTGGGTGATATGTATGGTTCCGGCACCATCAGCGGCCCCACACCCGACTCCTTCGGCTCGATGCTCGAGATTGCATGGAAAGGGACAAAACCTGTAAAAATGCCAGACGGCAGTGAGCGTAAATTCATCCACGACAATGATACTGTTATCATGCGTGGATACTGTGAAAAGGATGGTGTAAGGATAGGCTTCGGGGAGGTTGTCACCAAAATATTGCCTGCATTATAGAAACAGATATGATGACTACAGAAACATCCCCTTACCTGCGGTTTGACCCGCAGGATATCTCCATCCCGAAATTTCAGGGACTGGTGCAGGGCGCGGTGGGCCCCCGTCCTATTGCATTTGCAAGTACCCTGGATGGTGATGGCAGGCCCAACCTGTCACCTTTCAGTTTCTTCAACGTTTTCGGGATAAATCCCCCCATTCTTATCTTTTCACCTTCACGCCGCGGGCGTGATAACACCACCAAACACACCTACGAAAATGTTAAGGATGTTCCTGAAGTGGTTATCAATGTGGTTAATTATGACATGGTAAGGAAAGTCAGTGATGCCAGCGCTGAATTTCCGAAAGGGGTGAATGAATTTGAAATGGTTGGGTTTACCATGCAGCCATCGGAGCTTGTGCGGCCATTCCGGGTTCGGGAGTCACCGGTGCAATTTGAGTGCAAGGTGATACAGGTTATCGAAACCGGCGCAGGACCCGGCGCGGGAAACCTGGTTATCTGCGAAATCCTCAGGATGCATGTAAATCCTGAGATACTGAATGAACAAGGCCGCATTGATCCCCACAGTATCGACCTGGTAGGCCGGCTTGGCGGCGACTATTATGTGCGCGCCGCTGGCGATTCGATATTCGAGGTCGCTAAACCCGATTAATTTTTGTACCGGCCCACTTCAGCAGTCTGCCTCAAT
>CAZPWZ010000681.1:0-1608 GCA_964590675.1 uncultured Draconibacterium sp. | reverse complement strand
GGGGCAAACTCCAACCTACCCGGCCGGTTTGAACGGCACTTTTGAAATCGCCATTAACCTGCCCACTTCCTCCCACGTTGACCGCGAATTTCAGATCATGTGCTCGATTGCCGGCGGGAAGTCGCTCAAGGAAACCGGCGAGGCGTTATGCATCAGCGCCAAGACCGTCAGCAGCTACCGCAGCCGTATCTTGGAAAAGATGAAAATGAGCACCAATGCGGATCTGACCCGCTATGTTTTGGAGCATCACCTCGTCTGATGCCCTTCCTTGTAAGGATATCCCTACAAAAAAATCAGCATTCCCTTACAGACAAACCATTTCCAAATGCGATAGCATGAATTTGCGAGAGGCTTGCATCATGGAATCCTGTCGTTCGCAAATCGTTTTTTAAAACGGTCATCACCTATTTTGGAAAAAGAGGTTGGAATGAAGGTATTTCTTGTTGATGATTCAGCGGTTGTTCTAGAAAAGCTGTCTGCCATGATCACCGGCATCGACGGCGTCGAAATCATAGGGCAGGCCATGAATGCGGGCGATGCGATCCAATCCATCGTGACACTGAAGCCCGATGTGGCGATCCTGGACATCCGTCTGAATGGCTGCGGTAACGGAATGGATGTTTTAAAACAGATCAAAAAGGAAATTCCGCCACTCATCGCCATCATGCTCACGAACTATCCCTATCCCCAGTATCGGGAAAAGTGTCAGGCCCTGGGCGCCGATTACTTCTTCGACAAGGTGACGGAGGTCGAGAAGATCTACGATACCTTCAAACAATTGCTGAGGGATAAATCATAATCAGGACCCCATCTGCGGATGCGGGGTGAATTGCTGGAGAAAAGCCTTTGAAGATACTGCACAAACCGGTCACATTCAGCCTGGACGACTGTAAGTTCGCCCTGTACGTTTCCGCCGTCCAGAGAATCATTCAGGTAGTAGAAGTAACCCCTCTGCCGGAAGCGCCGGAAATCGTCGACGGCATCATCAACATGCAGGGGCAGATCATTCCCGTATTCCGCATCCGAATGCGTTTCCATCTCCCTGCAAGGGAGGTTCAGATTTACGCTGATCGAAATCATCGCCGTTCTCGTCATTCTTGGCATCCTGGCGGCGGTGGCCGTACCGAGGTATTTTGACATGCAGGGTCAGGCTCAAGCGAAAGCCGTTCAGGGCGCATTGGCCTCCCGGTCATCGGAGGCCAGTCAGGATTATGCGAAAAAACTCCCGGGTGGAACAGCGACGGCAATGTCCTGTACACCAACAGCTTCAACCGTTACCGTCGGGGATTTTACGGGCACCATCACCAACTCCGGCGGCACCATCACGCTTACGGTAACAGCAGGCCCGACGTGGTTTGCCGCATCGACGGCCACAAAGACAAAATCGTTTAAACTGTATTTAACCTTATTTCAGGTTGCATTGAGGGTCAGGGGTTTTCTCCCATTCCCCGAAGGAGACAATAAAATGACCGATAAAGAAAATCCGGTTCCTGCCTGGGTTATGGAATGCCGAAAATTTTCTCTTATTATCGTCCTTGTCTTCGTTAACCCCCCCGCAATTACCCTAATTAAACGCTAACACACAACATCCGCGCAACCCGAGCAAAA
>CAZPWZ010000680.1:0-1609 GCA_964590675.1 uncultured Draconibacterium sp. | reverse complement strand
AAACCCGAGATGGCGCCGGCGACTGGTGTAACGGAATTCCCTGTAACTGTGGCCGGTACTCCTGCAACGGTCATGCCATAAGCAGTTGTGAGTCCGTATTCAAAGGTAACCGTTGTGGCCACATTGTTGGCGTTCACGGTTCCATTCAGGGTGGCGGTGGTACTTCCGACGGATGTGGCTGCTGTTGTCACTACGGTCGGACCGGTTGCCACGGGAAGCTGCTGGTTCCATGTTTGTCCGACTTCGGCATCCGAAAGTGCCCGGTTATACAGCCTGAACTCATCCATCAGGGTTCCGGCATTGATGCTGTTGCTGCTGCTGTATCCCGCCACCAGGAATGGTCCTGTGCCGGTGAAGGCGACAGCAGTCTGGGTTACGGAGTTGCTGAAAACGCCGTTTTTAAACACCTTGATCTCCGACCCGGTGTAAACCAGGTGGATGACGATCGGGCCAGGTGAGATGCCATTGATGGGAACATCAGTGAGGCCGGTGGCGCGGAGGAGCAGATTGCCGTTTCCGGCCACTCCCCCGGTGAAACACCTGAAACTGGCGGCAGTGTTGTCGCCGAAATAATAAAAAGTAGTTGATGACGTGGCCGGGAAGTTGTTCAGCCAGAAGGAGATGGTCCACCCGGTACTGGGAAGGCTGGTGGCCCACCCGGTACTGAGCCGGTTTGAAGTGGATGTCAAACCATTGCCAAGCAGCGCTGTTCCGAACTGTCCGGCCCCGCTTACGGTAAGACCGGCGAGAACCGCCGGGTTTGTCCCAACCGGGGCGCTGGCAAAGTTTTGCTGGTTTCCCGTTGCATCGAATTTGTAATACATGTACTCAGGGACGTTTTGTCCCCGGGAACTCATCACAATGATGAACCATGCAACCAGGGCAATTGACCTGGCAACAAGGGTAATTTTTGTTTTCATGGCTACAGTTTTGGTTAATAATTCTATGGATTTCATTAATGTTTCAATGGCAATAAAAGGACCTGGATATAGGTCCTGAATCAAACTCAATTTGAAGGGAAAAGGGCAGTTATCTGGATTCCTGAAAATCTCCCGGGGCAGTATTCGTCTGGAGATGGAAATGGCACAACATATATTATGTCAGGAAATGTGAATTCGATCAGCTGAAATGTTCCAGGGAATGTCAGAACCATTTTACAGCGGTATAAAAGTGATAGAATCGATCAAAGATAGGTAATAATTCACCGGATTGAAATATTTTTAATATGTTTTTTTATCTTTGCACGCAAATTATTCATTAACCCAATGGACGACTTACCTGCGCGAAGCATTCAGATCAATCCACCCCTGTATTTGTAGGGTACCATCCTGAATTATTCATGATGCATCGCCCTTCTTATCAGTGGTTAATAAAAGAAGGAGGCGAATATGACATCTCAGATTACCTTCCATTTAAGCCAGATTCTCGGTAAAAACTACATCTCTGATGATGGTCTTTCTCTTGGAAAAATAAGAGATTTCCTGATTGACCAGTCCGCCATTCCCGGTAAGGAGTCTGATCCGATCCGTCCGAACGTGGTTGCCATCAAGGTAAAAAAGGCCAACGAGACCAGGGTTCGGGATTCTTCAGCCTTTGAAATAAAAAAATT
>CAZPWZ010000679.1:0-1612 GCA_964590675.1 uncultured Draconibacterium sp. | reverse complement strand
TTAAATTCAACCTGCAAAGGTATACTATTTCTGATTTTCATCAATCAGCAATTTCGCGATTATCGCATCCCAGATGTAGTTGGGGGGGCTGTTCAGGGTTTCGTTATCAGGACTGTATGATTCCCAGTAGTTGTGATTTTTGGAAAGCTGAATGGTTACAGCATGAATCATCTTCCTGGCAAGCTGGTGAGCCTGTTCTTTGTATCCGTAACGCCTCAGGCCGTCGTATACCATGTAATCCCAGAGCATCCATACCGGGCCGTTCCATTTGCAGCCGTAATCGACATTGGGGCTGTACCATGGATCTGCTGCCGAAATGGTTGGAACGCCATAGCTGCGCCAGAATTTATTAGTGTCTGTAAGCGTTTGCAGCAACCTGTCTGCCCGCTCCCGGGGAGCCGCCTCGGCCCAAAGCGCCAGGAAAGCAATGATCTCCTGCCGTTTCAGATCACGGGTCATAAACTGAAATGAATGATCCTTTTTATTGACAGAATAATAAAACCCGGTTGAATCATCCCACATCCGCTTATTCACCAGTTTCGAAGCCGATTCGGCAAGATCCATCCATTTTTTTGCCTCTGCCGGCTTTCCAAGAAGTTCAGCCATTCGCGCCAGGCTCCGTTCCTCTTTGATTATCATCAGCGTAAGGTCCAAACATTCCAGCTCATCAGAAATATCCTCCTTATCCACATCGAGGTAACGTTCGGCTGATACCTGGAATACCGCATTATACCAGTCACGCACATTTTCGATGATGCCATAGGGCCCCCATTCAAATGTGCCATCCTGATCCGTATCACGGTTTTTTATCAGCCATTCAGCATACCGGGATCCTGCAACATAAGCATCAGCCAGGAATTGCTTGTCCTTGCCTGCATTGTAAACTTCCAGGTTGATCCAGCTGAAAAACGGTGCCGAAGTGGTCGACATGCTCTTGTGCGGGTAATCCTGCAAACCGCGCGGACCATGCCGGTAAGCGATCAATCCGTCTTCGCGCTGCTGCTCCATATACACCCGTTGCGATCCTTCAGCTGATTTAGGATCCATGTAGGCATAAGCAAGCATGCTCAGCGATTCATGCAAAACCTGGTGACCATGACCCCATCCCCATAATGGATTCCGGGAAAAAACATATGAATTGTATTTCGTTTTCCCCGAAGGCGGATACATGCATCCCCGGGCAAGATTAAATGCTCCCAGGTAGACAATTTTATCCTGGTGATTGTGAAATGTGATCCTGGGAATTTTCGAATAAAGGATGAGGTTATCCTCGTAAAAGGTCCGAAGCATGAAATTTTTTACCGAATCAACCACCCGTATCAGTTTTCCCTGGTCGGCCTTTTGATCCTGGCATCCGCGCAGGTACCTGAAATTCACCGATTCACCCGGCTTAAGGCGTTTCTTCAGGTGCAGAACAATGAAATCAACAAAACCTTCGGGCTTCATATTCAGCGAATCAACACGCTTGTCGGAATAATAATCAGTCTTTATCCTGTTGTAAAAATCCGTCATATCACCGGTATAACCTCCATGGGATGCTGATGGCTGGTTACTGGTAAAATAGTCTCTGACCCTGGTCGGATATCCATAATCTGTCTTCAGGCTCCATACC
>CAZPWZ010000678.1:0-1613 GCA_964590675.1 uncultured Draconibacterium sp. | reverse complement strand
GGATACAAACAATGGATGGCCGGAAGGTCAGACCTGGCCTCCTTTTCCGCAGCGGAGATTTCTTTAGTCTTTCCCCGGGTGATATCATGAAGCTGGAGGAGATCAGACTTGCCACGATCATTGATTTTCGCGCATATCGTGAGATTGAAAAGCGACCTGATAAACTGGTGGCAACCGTGAGAGAGTACATTCATATTGACATCCATGATGCCGCCCGCGACCGGGCCGAAAAATTCCTGGAAGAAAACAATGCTGAAGAGCTCGAGCAGGTGCTGGTGCATGATTATGTCAGGATGGTCAGCAATCATCAGAACGATTTCCGGAGATTTTTGAATATCGCAGCTCATACAGACTCCTTGCCATTAGTATTTCACTGTGCGGCGGGGAAAGACCGTACCGGGCTGGCGTCGGTTTTCCTGTTAACGGCCCTTGGTGTGGATTTGGAGCACATTTGGGATGATTACATGGCCACCAACGTTTTTGCGAAATCCTACACCGAAAAGATCATCCGAAAGGTTACTGAATCGGGGATGAATGGAGAAATTCTGAGGCCATTGCTCGAAGTCAGGAGGGAATACCTTGGCGCTGCATTGAATGAAATTGATCTGAAATACAATGGCTTGACGAATTTTGTACTCGAAGTGCTTAAAGCGGATTATGAGAAATTACAGGAGAGATATCTGACAAATCGTAAATCTTTTCTATAATTCCCTTATTCCCATCAAGCCTTACCATATCTCCGTCTTTTAAAAATTTTTTGGCTCCCTTGGCTCCGACCACGGCCGGGATGCCATATTCACGGGCTACAACTGCACCATGCGAAAGCGGACTCCCGATTTCGGTGATCAGTCCGGCGATGATGCTGAAATACGGGGTCCATCCAATATCGGTAAAGGAGGCCACCATGATTTCACCTTCCTGCAACATTTCAGCTTCCTCCAGCGAGTGAATGATGCGGGCCCGCCCTTCGACAAGGCCGCTGCTCACCGGTGTTCCCTTCAATTGCCCTTCGGTGATCTCAATATTTATCTCTTGTTCCATGGGTTCAGGGATCCCAAAACTGATTTCTTCAAAAACCAGGTTATCAAGGTCAGGAAGTATGTTGCGGCGTTTGGTGGCTTTTTGCTTCCAGCCAGGATTATGATCCAGGATCAGTTTTCCGATCTCTTCATGGGTCAGGAAGTAGATTTGATCGGTATCATCGATTAATCCGGCTTCCGCCATTTGTCTGGCAAGCATCCGGTACCCCTTTCGGACCTTACTGACCATTTTGATCGAGTAAGCCTTGGTGGTCTCCCTTCGGGCTACTGCTTTCCGGGCGGTGGGGATCATGGTGCGCAGTATCCGCCGTTTAATGAATGGCAGGTGAGCAAGCGCCTCCCTGATCTCCCCGGGTGCATCATGTTTTAAATGTTTCACATCACCCATCCGGACGCGGGTTTGAAGGGTCCGCATAAGCTGCTGCGGATTCTCCTCCCATGTTTTCTCCCGGAGTTCCGATTCACGCACACAACGGTGCCCGTGGCGTTCGATGAAGGCCCTGAACAGATTCGTTATCTCTGCTGGTGCATCCTGATTAAGCATGCGTAGGGCCTCGGCGGGTGAGGCATGAA
>CAZPWZ010000677.1:0-1615 GCA_964590675.1 uncultured Draconibacterium sp. | reverse complement strand
TGCCGGTTTTCAGGGCAATTTCACGCGCTTTGATCAGTGTGGCAAGCGGGGTGTTGGGGAGGCTTGTTAATTTGTGGAGGGGATGGAACCTCCTGAAATGCAACGGAGTGTCGGAGAAACCATTCTTAACCAACCAGTCGCACATCTCCTTGATCATGGCAAGGTCGTCTGTCCAGCCAGGCACCACCAGGTTTGTAATCTCCAGCCAAACGCCTTCGGCCTTCAATATCTTCAGGGTATTCAATATGGGCTGCAGGCTGCCTCCGTTAAGCTTGGCGTAGATTTCATCACTGAATGATTTCAGATTGATGTTTGCTGCATCAATATACCTGGCAAGGTCGCGCAACGGTTTTTCATTTATAAACCCGTTAGAGATCATCAGGTTCTTGATGCCGCGCGAATTGGCTATTTTAGCCGTATCAAACATGTACTCGTAAAAGGCAATGGGCTCAGAATAGGTATAGGCAATTGACTTACAACTATTTGCAATCGCCTGCTCAACTACTTTATCAGGAAAAAGTTCCACATTCCGGGTCTCCTTCGGACTTACCTGCGAAATTTCCCAGTTCTGGCAGTTCAAACAGGCCAGGTTGCATCCGGCTGTGGCAATTGAAAAACTCGTGGTGGAGGGCAGATAATGAAAAAGCGGTTTTTTTTCGATTGGATCGACGTGAACCGAGCATGGATTCCCGTATGCGTTGGTATAAAGTTTAGCATCCCTGACCACATGCGTCCTGCAGATACTTTCGAGTCCCTCTTTCAGGATGCAGTTATTTGGACATATCTGGCATTTTACACCCTTTGGTGTCATCACGGCATAGGGTGATTCTTTGCTGAATTTCCCAAGGCCGGTAGCCGGAGGTGATTCAAAGTTTTCCATATGGATCAGTTTTGTCGCCAGGGTTTTTGCCGGATACAGTCCCGCCGCCACCCCGCCGATGCCGGCCAGGCTGTACTTAAAAAACTGGCGTTTTGAAATATTTTTCACAATTCCCGGGTTATCCTTAACAATTCAAGAAGTTATTATGACTTTTAGGAGTGGACGAAATAATCAGTTACAAAGATAATGTTTTCCGATGCCGGATAATCAGGATCATTGCACTGATGATGTTTAACCCGGCGAGAAATATTCCTGTGTAAATAATCCCTGCCAACGGGAGCAGCAGCACGGTTACAACCAATGCCCCCAGGGCTGAACCGAAAAGGTCGGCTGCGTAATTACCGGCCACTGTTTTTCCGGGTGAGAGCTTTGTCATGACCGATGAAACACGATATTCCATCCCGACAATGAAGGCAGCCACAAATGCGAAAAAAGCCAGGGCGACCTGCACGATAACATCATTAAAAGAGGCCGCACCCAGCCATAAGATCAACCATGGTAGCACGACGGAATACACGGCCAGGGACATCTGCAATAAGAAATAGGATACCGCATGCTTGCTGTGAAAATTAATCCGCCCGAAACCAGCCCCGGCTGCCAACCCGATCATGTACACCATGATGATCACCCCAATCGCCTGGAAAACATATCCGTATATAACCTGCAAGGCAAATACCAGGATGATTTCAGACGATGCCAGTGTAAATCCTCCTGTGAACAAACCAGTGCTGTTCG
>CAZPWZ010000676.1:0-1617 GCA_964590675.1 uncultured Draconibacterium sp. | reverse complement strand
GAAAAAAGATTCATTAAAACCGGGTTGTCAGACGGGATCAACATTGAGGTTTTATCCGGATTAACGGCCAATGACAAGGTGAAGGTACAACAAATGAATGCAGGCAGTGCTGCTAAATAGACCATCCGGATTGACCTTGAAAATAGCCGGGTTTGCCGATCATTTCAAGGTTCAAAACAGGTGACCGGGGCACAAAAATCGCCAAATCCTTTTCATCCATCACAAGGTACATCTTACAGAAAATATTTGTTTTCAATGTGTTAATGAAGGTAATTTTGTCTTCATGATAATAATTAACCCTCAAAAACGAATGCCATGAAAACAAGTAAATTTTTCTCAGCCCTGTTTATCGTCCTGATGATTTTCTGTATCTCAGGATTATCTTCCTATGCTGCCAATCCGGCACCAGGTCCGGCAGACCGCATTCAAAAAATGATCAAGGAAACAATCAAATACCCGGAAAAGGCGATCAGGAGTGGTTGCTGCGGAACCGTGGATGTAACATTTACAGTTGATGCTGATGGCAAGATCAATATCAGGAAAATGTCGACTGAAAACAAGGAAATATATGAAATGGTTAAGCAGCAATTATCGAGTGTTTGCTGCAAAGGAATCAAGACACCTTTTAACCAGCATTATAAAGTAAGTATCACTTTCAAGCTCATCTGAACCAGGTAAAGCAAAAAATAAAGGCAGAATCCCTGTGATCACCGGAATCACAGGGATTTTTTTAAGGCGCAAGTCGCTCAATGATCCATGCACCGCCTTGTTTACGGTAATTGATGCGGTCGTGGAGGCGGTGGGCCCTTCCCTGCCAGAATTCTATCCGGCCGGGTTTGAGAATATATCCACCCCAATTTTCCGGGCACGCAGGAGGCATGCCTTGTAAATCAAGGATAAAGCCTTCGCGCAATGATTCCAAAAACAGACGGTCGGGGATCACCGAGCTTTGAGGTGAAACACAGGCACTGACACGACTATCCATCGGCCGGCTGTTAAAGTATGCAACGGACTCTTTTCTTCTCATTTTCAACACCTTCCCTTCTACCCTCACCTGGCGTTCCAGTGCATGCCAGTGAAATGTGAGCGCTGCCTTGGGATTTGCTTTCAACTGGATCCCTTTCTGGCTCCCGTAACCGGTGAAAAACTGGAAACCACCATTTTCAATGCCTTTGAGCAGCACCACCCTGGCCGAAACATTACCGTCAAGGTCGGCAGTTGATAAAACCATGGCATTGGGTTCCTCGATTCCTGACTCCAGGGTTTCATTAAACCAATACCGGAACTGAAGCAGTGGATCAGGCTGGACATGTTGTTCATCTAAGGAAGAGGCGATATATTCCTTGCGCAGTTCGGATATTCTTTTTGTCATTATTTCATTGCTTTTCCAGGGAATTCCTGCGTTAAATTTATTTATTTCTTTATCTTTGAGAAAATTTTAAGCGTATTCATATGTCAAACAAAGTTACAAAAGCTGAATTAGCGGAATTTAAAAAGAACAAAGAGTCGGTGAAGGAATTTTCCAACGGTGAGGTAACGGTTTATTGGCAGTCTGAATTGTGCATTCCTTCCGCAAACTGTCCCATCGGACTTCCGTAGGTCTTCACTTCTAAGAAA
>CAZPWZ010000675.1:0-1623 GCA_964590675.1 uncultured Draconibacterium sp. | reverse complement strand
TTTTACGTCACGGGCGCAGACACCCTCATTTTTTGAGCCTGCCTTGCCGGAATACTGGTAACCCAGCCCGATAGCATCCAGGTCGGTTGCGATCGCCATTGCACCGGTTTCCAGGCTCCATTTCACCCGCTTATTAAATTCGTCCCTTTCAGCCCACGGTTTGATGGTTGGCACACCCACGCCGTTGACTTCCCTGATCGGAGCAATTTGGCCATTAAAGTAGCCTTCCGCTTTGTTATCTCCCAGCCAGGCCATGCCCCCGGCCTCATAGGCGCCTTTGACCAGCGCGTCCGCATACTTTTCATTGTTATTGAAGAATGGGCTGTCAAAGGTGTACTCAGTAAGGATCTTGGCGATGGGTGACGCAAAAACCGGCAAATCAAACTTGCGGCCGAAGAGTTCGATCGAGGTATCGGGCAGATAATCATCATGCATGACATCCAGCTCAATACGGATATCGGCAAGCGCCTTGTAGGCATTGATGAATCCCAGATTATTGCCCTTGGCGCCGAATTCAAGAAAATTGGTAAAACGCCCCGCACATGCGATGCCGTTGCAGACCTTACAAACATAACAGGAAGGTTTCAGGATCTTCCTGGCCTTCTCCTGATATTCAGCATATTTGAGCAGTATGTCGTTGTAACTCATTGAATGATCCATTATGTATAGCTCCTGAACTTGATATTTATTTTATTTTTACACTAATCAATCGCAGCGGGGCACATCTTTCATGCACTCCCTGATCTGAACCTCATCCGGCATGGCTGGGATGGCACCTTTTTTCGTGGTTGCCAGCGATCCTGCCGCATTGGCAAAGTCAAGCAGTTCTGTGATCTGATCCAGCGACCAGGTTTCAATGGGTTCAGAGGTTTTTAAAATACCAGCCAAAATGGCTCCCCAAAAAGCATCACCTGCTCCGGTGGTATCCACACAATGAACATCGTAAGCTTTAGAGGTAAAGAATCCCTGCGGCACACGGCAGACACAGCCGCCAGCTCCAAGCGTGACTGCCAGGACCTTCATTTGATATTCATTGAATAACAATTCAATGCCAGTTTTAAGGTCGGTCTGAGTCAGGAATTCCAGTTCCTCACCCGAAAGCTTGACCAAATCAGCCATCTGCAAACCTTGCAGGATGATCTCCTTTGCCAGCGAAAGGTTCTCCCAAAGCGGAATGCGCAGGTTGGGATCGTAGGAAATTAGCGCGCCGGCTTGTTTAGCCAATTGTACTGCCTGGAGCGTTGCGCTTCTCGCGGGTTCAGCTGTCATGGAGACTGATCCAAAATGAAAAATGCTGCAATTATTGAGAATACCTTTGTCAATTTCAGATAATTCAAGGGACACATCTGCGGTGTGATCACGATAAAAACCAAAGCTGCGGTTTCCGGAAGCATCCAGTGAAACGATGGCCAGGGTGGTGGGCTGTTTTTCCGCACGCACCATACCGGCAGTACCGACATTCGCCAACTTTAATTGTTCAATCAGAAACCTGCCGAACGCATCGCTGCCGACCTTGGCGATCATCTGTGTTGAGCTGCGCAGTTTTGCGGCCATTGCCAGGACGTTTGCCGGCGCACCGCCGGGTTGCCCTTTAAGCACCAGTTCGCCTGCGGCCTGCCTGGG
>CAZPWZ010000674.1:0-1627 GCA_964590675.1 uncultured Draconibacterium sp. | reverse complement strand
TCTTTATCCTGGTCGACCGGTTTGAAATAAACCACAGTGATGAAGATTTGCCGGGGCGGATCGCCGATTCGGTGCAGACTGCCTATTTCGAGAGCCGCGGATATTGCATGGTCGAATCATCCGGGGATAACAGAAACAGGATATCCTTTTCAAATCGCTTTGAAGCTGACGGGATCCTTTTTGAGGAGCCATCTGAAAACCTTTTCAGTTTCAACAATCCGTTTGGCGCCTGTAAAACATGCGAGGGATTTGGAAGTGTGATCGGGATTGATGAGGACCTGGTTATCCCGAACAAGAGACTTTCGGTTTATGAAGATGCCATTGCCTGCTGGCGCGGTGAAAAAATGAGCGAATGGAAGAATGATTTTCTGCGGGTGGCCTATAAATTCGACTTTCCGATCCATAAGCCCGTATATGACCTCACCCCTGCCCAGATGGAGTTGCTTTGGACCGGGAACGAACATTTTCATGGCCTGGATGAATTTTTCAAATACATTGAAACCCAGAACTACAAGGTTCAGTACAGGGTAATGATGTCGCGGTACCGTGGAAAGACGAGTTGTCCCGACTGCAAGGGAACCCGGCTGAGGAAAGATGCCTCCTATGTGAAGATCAACGGAAAATCGATCAGCGACCTGGTTTTAATGCCCATTACGGAACTCACCCTGTTTTGCAGGACACTGGAACTTACTGATTACGAGATCACGGTTTCGCGCCGGCTGCTTATCGAGATCAATAACCGGCTCGAGGTGCTGAACGATGTCGGGTTGGGTTACCTGACCCTCAACCGGTTGTCGGCATCCCTTTCGGGAGGGGAATCGCAGCGCATCAACCTTTCCACGGCACTCGGCAGCAACCTGGTGGGCTCCATGTATATACTGGATGAACCCAGTATCGGCCTTCACCCGCGCGACACGCAGCGACTGATCAAGGTCCTGCTTCGATTGCGCGACCTGGGCAATACGGTTATTGTTGTTGAGCATGACGAAGAGATTATCAGGGCAGCCGACCAGATCATTGATATTGGACCAATGGCAGGCCATCACGGGGGCGAAATCATCTTCCAGGGCGATTTCCGCACCCTGAATGCTGATACAAAAAGCCTCACCGGTCAGTATCTCAACCATATCCGCCAGATTGATATTCCGCTGAAACGCCGCAGGTGGATTGAATACATTGAAATCAAAGGGGCGCGTGAAAACAACCTGAAAAACCTGGATGTCAGGATCCCGCTGCACATTTTTACCGTAATTACCGGGGTTAGCGGATCGGGGAAAACATCCCTGGTTAAACGGATCTTATTTCCTGCCCTGAAGAAGATCCATGGCGGGTATGGCGAAAAGACAGGCAAATTCGACCGGCTTGACGGGGACTATGCCCGCATCGGGTCGGTGGAGATGGTTGACCAGAATCCGATCGGCCGTTCATCACGATCAAATCCGGCCACCTATATCAAGGCATTTGATGAAATCCGCGATCTTTTTGCCGATCAGCAACTTGCCAGGGTGCGTAACTATAAGCCAGGATATTTTTCATTCAATATTGCAGGCGGAAGATGTGATGAATGTGAAGGTGAAGGTGTTGTAAAAATAGAGATGCAATTCATGGCCGATCTTTTTCTGCCATG
>CAZPWZ010000673.1:0-1644 GCA_964590675.1 uncultured Draconibacterium sp. | reverse complement strand
TGTCCAGAGATGACCTGGGTAATGCTGAGTCATCTCAACCGGTGTTGCGTAACCTTTGGCCCTGGATAGGGATCCTGGGATAGGATGGAACCGCTTGACTTCTCAGAATCAAAAATGGAATCGACTATTGAAAACTGGTAATTCCTGTTATCGACACTGCCCAAAACCTCATGTATGTATTGTCCCCTGAAATCGGGAACGATAATGTAATCACTGTGCTTGGTGTACCATGAAAGAGACTTCAATGTCAGCCAGAGCAGCAGGATCAGAATCCCGATCGCGATCAGGAGGTGCTTCAGAAATTTTTTCGAAAAAAGAAATTGTAAAAAATCCATCCGCTGGTTTAGATAAATAACCTGAAATCGACCGTTTTATTGTTTTTCGCTAAGAGGTGACAAACTTACGGAAAAATTGAATTTTGCGCAAGGGGCAATATTTTTGTGCTATTTTTGTGCCTCAAATTTATCAGTTATGTTGAATGTGGCCATCGTTGCAGGCGGTGATTCGGGAGAATATGGAATTTCCATAAAAAGTGGCAAACAGGTTGAACTCAATATGGATCGTACCCTGTTCAGGCCATTTTTGATCGAGATACGCGGGAAAAACTGGAACTACAGGATCGACAGGAAAATTTTTCCAATCGATAAAAACGATTTCAGTCTTACCATCGGAAAGCGAAAAATTCGGTTTGACATCGTTTTTAATGCCATCCATGGAACCCCGGGTGAAAACGGGAGATTGCAGGGCTACCTGGATATGCTTGGAATCCCATGCACCTCATGCGATGTGACAACCGCTGCCCTGACATTTAATAAGAGCTACTGCAAGCAGGTGGTCGCTTCCTGTGGCATCAGTACGGCCAAATCAATGCACCTGTTCAAGGGTGGCTCAACAACCGAAAGTGAAATCCTCGGGCAACTTTCCCTCCCGGTGTTCGTGAAACCCAATAACGGCGGATCCAGTGTAGGGATGTCAAAGGTCGGACTGAAAAAGGAACTACATGCAGCGCTTGTCACTGCCTTCAAAGAGGATGATGAAGTGCTGGTTGAAGAATTCATCAGCGGCCGTGAGCTCACATGCGGGGTGATCAGATCAGGGGGCGGGATTATTACCCTGCCGGTAACCGAGATCATACCTAAGAAGGAGTATTTCGACTTCGAGGCAAAATATAAAAAGGGCATGGCCGATGAGGTTGTCCCGGCTGATGTCCCCGTTCGATATTCCAGCGAATGCCGGGAGATATCGCGTTTGCTTTATGAAATGTTGAATTGTAAAGGAGTCGTAAGGTTTGACTATATTTTTACCGGAGATTCATTTTACTTCCTGGAGGTCAACACCGTTCCCGGATTATCCGCTGCGAGCATTGTTCCGAAAATGGCCCGCGCACATGGATGGTCGTTCACGGAATTGATTACCAGGATGATAGAAGAAGCGATGAAGGGCAGTTAGCGAATTACCAATGACCAATTACCAATGACCAATGACCACCGTTCATAACAATATTTTGAATATTTCGCAATTTTATGACCGAACTCCTATTTGCAACCAACAACCAGCATAAATTAAGGGAAATCCAGGAAATTCTGGGAAATGATTTTCGAATATTGAGCCTCCGTGATGTTGGCCTGGATGTTGAAATTCCGG
>CAZPWZ010000672.1:0-1645 GCA_964590675.1 uncultured Draconibacterium sp. | reverse complement strand
GCCGTTCAACGCCGTTGAAGGTGCTTGGTTCGTGGTACTCGTTTATGATCCCCATGGGAACCAGCAGCAAACCCGCCCTCAGGTTGACGTACTTATGGAGTTTTTGCTGCAGGAAGGCCTGCTCGATCCATATCTCTTTGGCATATTCAACCTCGACCTCCGTGACAAACTGTGTTTTGGATGAGAAGTTATACCCGACAAACAACACCATGCGGTGCACATCGAGGGTTCCGGGCTGGTACTGGTTTTTACCCAGGGGTTGGTTGTAATGCACTTCACCATATCCGCCGATGCCCAGCTTGCCATTGCTGCTGATCATTTGTTCGGCGGTGTTCTTATAGGTGCCTGCGATGGTATCAGGTTGCTCTGCGTGAACCAGGCCAGCATACAAAACCATTAAAATTGTCAGTAGGTTATTTTTCATGATCCGGAGATTTGATTTTCTCCGGCAAAGTACGCGGATGTGCAAAATCCCTGCAATCCCCTATTCCGGGGATTTTTACATCATGAAGTACCTATTTATGGGGATGCCGGCCGGCATGTTGCGGCGGCTTGTTATTCACTCCTGGATGATGAAGGTCCGCTTCACCTCCCTGGTTCCCACGTACCAGTAGAATCTTCCCGGCGGGAAATAGATGGCGGGCACCTTGTGTTCCCTGATGCCCGGCTTGATCCCCCTCCACCATACCAGCTGGTCGCCGGCCTCTTCATATATAAACAAGTTGGTGAAGGTGTCTGTTTCCATTTCCCAGCGGAACAAGATGTCACCGATACGGTTAAAGGCCATGCCATCACCGGGCGTTTTAAGCGCAATAGGTTCCACCTTTTTCAATCCCGGCTTCTGATCCAATGCAAGCGTATCGGCGGTTTGGCTCTTCGGCATTGCACTGGTGTCGCTTACCGGAAGCGTTCCCTGTGGCTGCTCGTCACCCTGGGTGCGGTTTGTTTTGATGATGATGAAAAAAATAATGATGCTTGCCGCTATAACGATGAGGGCGCCCCATAAAAGGTACACCGCTTTGAAAGGGACATTATGATCCCTTGCCTTTTGCGGTAACGGCGCCGCTGCAACGGATGGTTCAGTGGCAGTGGCGTCCGCCTCTTTCATCAGCCCCGGGAAACTCTTGATGAGCCTGAATTTCCTGGCAAACTCCCTGTCATCGTCCAGCCGGTATTCGAAATTGAACACTTCGGCAGGGGTCAGTTTCCCGGCAAGGTAACGTTCAATCAGGGCAATATCTTCAGTGTCGGTATTCATTCAGTCGATTGTAACCTCCCGCTCCGCCCGGGATCCGTCTGCTCAGGATCCATCTGCCCGGTATCCTGTGACCGGACTTTCATGAACGGGCTCCTATTTAAACTTCAAAGGTATTAAAACTTACATAATAATTGCGGCTCCTGCACGCACCGCATGAAAATCAGCCGGATTTTAACTGAAATACGGGATAAGCTCATAAGAAAAGGTATTCGTTCGGGTTGATTAAATATAAAACGGATGCAGATCGACGTCTGCATCCGTTTGCTGATCAAGCTGTTTACCTGCATCCTGACCTTTGTGATGAGGCGGAGCGTTCCGGCTTCGACTCCTTTTCACTATTTGAAGAGGCCTTGCTGGGAACAGCACTATTGGTCGTGGCCCTGCTGG
>CAZPWZ010000671.1:0-1646 GCA_964590675.1 uncultured Draconibacterium sp. | reverse complement strand
CCCAAAAAACCGGGAAATAAAATCGACGTTGTTCCCGGGCGCAGTGACAATCAGTCCACGGGCATCAAGCTTCGCAATAGCAGTAAAATCGGGATGGATGTTTTGAACCTCTGCCTCTGAACCAAGAACGGCAAGGTAATCAGTCTTTCCCTTGAACACTTCCAGGGGAACGGATCCAATCCCCTGCGTGATTTCAGGATGATTTTCACATCGTGAAATTACATCGGAAGGAAAATCCAGGTATAGTTTTTTCCCATTCCGCCTCACTTTCAATTCCCCACTCCTGGGTGAAAAGAAATTTATTTCATCCCCTTGATAACCTGTATGGTTGAAAATGACATAAGCGCTTGCCAGGGTAGCATGGCCGCATAAATCCACCTCAACAGTCGGGGTGAACCACCTGATGCCGAAATGATCCCCAGTGGTAATCACGAAAGCGGTTTCAGCCAGGTTGTTTTCGGCGGCAACAGACTGCATCAATGCATCATTCAGCCAATGATCAAGCAGGCAAACGGCAGCTGGATTCCCTCCAAACAAATGGTCGGTGAAGGCATCGACCTGGAAAATTTTAATTTTCTGCATGGTTATTGAATTAATCTACGATAAATATAGTCACGCCCCCCAATGTGGAAGACCGGTGCGGGTTGGCATGGTCATCAGCCATCATGTATGTCATTCCTGCCTTTAATTTTGTAACAGTTCCATCCTTTAATTCACTGGTCATTTCCCCTTGCAGGATATGAATTACGTGGCCCCTGGCACACCAGTGATCAGCTAAATAACCCGGTGAATATTCAACAAGGCGTACCCGTATGTTTCCCATTTCAACGGTTCGCCAGGTCGCAAAACCGGTCTCACCCTCATGCCTGGTTTGCGGTATCTCATCCCAGTTTACAGATGTAAACGGCACTTGAAGAATTTCCATGTTTTGCAGAATTTATTAGTTACAACACACCCTTATCGAGTTTCTTTTCCTCCTTCTTGTAATGTTCATGCGTGAGAACAGGAATTGACCGCTTCCGGTTCATCCGCATCTGGAGGATATCAACCAGTAACGAAAACGCCATTGAGAAATAAATGTAGCCCTTGGGGATCTCGATTCCAAAACCTTCACTGACCAAAGCGAACCCGATGAGCAACAAAAATGACAAGGCAAGCATCTTAAACGCCGGGTGATCATTCACAAATTTGCTGATGGGTTCAGCGGCGAACAACATGATGGCGACCGAGATGATAATGGCCGCGTACATGACCCAGATAACCTTGACCATCCCGATGGCAGTGATGATGGAATCGACCGAGAATACCATGTCCATGATCAGTATCTGTATGATGACCTGCGCAAATCCTGTTGCCTTGAACCGGCTTGTCTGATCCCCGTCAACGCCTTCCATTTTATGGTAGATTTCCACTGTACTCTTGTACAATAAAAACAATCCTCCCAGGATAAGGATAATGTCTTTCCCGGAAATTCCCTGGCCTATTACCGTGAACAGATCCTGCTTCAACTGCATGATGAGGGAAACGACCGACAATAATCCGAGGCGAAGGAACATGGCCAGTATCAGCCCGTACCTTCGGGCCTTTTTCTGCTGGTTCTGAGGTAATTTCCCGGCCAGGATCGATATGAAGATGACATTGTCGAT
>CAZPWZ010000670.1:0-1667 GCA_964590675.1 uncultured Draconibacterium sp. | reverse complement strand
TGCTTTGATCCAATGAAGGGAACCATCCGGCCAAATCAACCTGAATTCGGTGTCATACTCGCATTCACCGCGCAGAGCTTTTTCGGTTGTTTCTTTGTTTAATTCAATATCATCAGGATGCAGGATTTGAAGCCAGTTTTCATAATTTGATCCAAATCGCTCTTTTTCGACACCATACAGCTTGAACATTGTGTCATCCCAGACCAGAACGTTTTGAAGTATGTCCCAATCCCAGACTCCCAGATGGGCTGCCCGGGTAGCCAGGTCAAACCGTTCATTGATGCTCTTTAACTTGTCTTCAGCCTGTTTTCGCTGTGTAATATCGCGAACGATTCCCTGTATGCTGCCGTTTTCCAGCAATCTGCCGCTGATCTCAACTGGAATGCCAATACCGTCTTTACGGATAAATTGACGTTCAGTGCGAAGTACGCTCCCGTTTATCAGTTCATTAATTTTCAAAGGAGTTAATGCCAGATCTTCAGGTGCAACAACATCGCGCATGTTCATTGCCAGTAATTCTTCGCGGGTATAACCCAGCATACTGCAACCCACGGTATTTATTTCTGTGTAATTGCCGTCTTTATCGGCCAGGAAAATTCCATCTGAAGCCTGTTCGATCAGACTGCGATATTTGGCTTCACTGATTTTGATCCGGTGATCGGTGATGTGTTTGTGCAGCGCCATTTCGATGGTAGCGGCCAGTTCCCGTTCGGGAACTGGTTTAACCAGGTACCCGTAAGGGGAGGCAATTTTGGCCTGTTGAAGCAAAGGGTCCTGTGAGAAACCGGTCAAAAAAACGACCGGTGTGTCTGTAGTTGTAGCCAGTTGTTCTGCGGTGTGAATGCCATTGAGCTCTCCTCCCAATTCGATGTCCATTAAGATCAGATCGGGAGTATGGTCTTTTACTGCCAGAATGGCCTTTTCACCGGTTGGCACCGGTTTTAAAACCTCATAACCCTGTCGGGTCAGCAAATCTTGCAGGTGAATAGCCAGGATTCCGTCATCTTCAACGATGAGGATGGTTGGTTTTGCCATTTTTTTACTCCCTATGCCTGGGATCAAACTTCAAGGTGAATTTCGTTCCTGCTTTTCGATCTAATGTAATCTTTCCGCCCAACTGGTGTTCACCGAGCATGGTGATCAACCTCAGGCCCAGCGTTTTTGCATTGCGCCAATCCAGGTCTTCCGGAATACCAACGCCATTATCAGCAACCTGGAGGGTATAAGCGCTTCCTTTCACTGTCATT
Organism: uncultured Draconibacterium sp.; assembly: GCA_964590675.1. Lineage (GTDB taxonomy): Bacteria > Bacteroidota > Bacteroidia > Bacteroidales > FEN-979 > CAIVAT01. The sequence continues at coordinate 420 of CAZPWZ010000670.1, read as the reverse complement.
GACACGGATATTTCACATTTGTCAGCTCCCTTTACGCCAGGTTTGCCATCAGGAAAACCATACTTTAGGGCATTTGTGACCAGCTCATTGACGATTAATCCGCACGGGACAGCCAGATCGAGGCTGAGATCGACATTGGATGCTTTCACCCTGGTATCGATTTCACCACCTGGCTGCATGGATGTGCGCAGGTGAGAGATGAACGACTTCAGGTAATCTTGAAAATCAATTTTTGCCAGGCTGGGTGAGCGGTAAAGTTTTTCATGGATGGTTGCCATGGATTTTATGCGGTTACCAAGTTCGACTAACAAATTGTCCGCAGTAGGGTCAATTGTTGACTGTCGTTCCATTTCCAACAAACCGAGGATGGATGCCAGGTTGTTTTTCACACGATGATTCACTTCATTTAATAAAAGGGTT
>CAZPWZ010000669.1:0-1668 GCA_964590675.1 uncultured Draconibacterium sp. | reverse complement strand
GATCCTCCTTCCCAATCCCTGAATCTTTATCTGAAACTGAAAATGGCCCCGCCGGGCTCCCCATCGCCCCACTCCCAAAATACAATACCTACAGCCTTTCTCTTCGCATTGCCGCCATCTTCCTGCTTTTTGCCATTCCGACATTTTTTCTTTACCAGTACCTGGCAAAAACGGAGGTAAAACAACTGGCAGCCGGGAATGAACCCATGGAATATACACTGCCGGATGGATCAGCAGTAACGCTTAATGCCGGCGCCTTACTTACCTTTCCCGCCAGCTTCGATGGTTCCCTGCGCCAGGTTACATTGCAGGGAGAAGCGTGGTTCGAAGTGGCCCGGGATAAAACAAAGCCCTTTATCATTGCAGCCGGCAATGCCAGGATCAGGGTGGTGGGCACCTCGTTTTTCGTGAATACCAAGACTGCCCGGAATACCCGCGAGGTTATCATCGCCAGCGGAATTGTCAGCGTCTACTATGAAAACAATCCTGGAAATGCGGCGCTGCTTTTACCGGGTGAAAAGGCTGAAATGGCCGCAGATCGGCCTGAGATCATAAAATCCCGCAACCCCGATGCAAACTACCTGGCCTGGAAAACAAGGCACATTGTTTTTGAAGATGCCCCGTTAATGGATGTTATTGCATTGCTGAACAGGGTATACATGACAAATATCATGTTAACCGACAAAAGGCTGGGTGATTGCAGGATTACTGCTACCTTTGATAAGCAATCACTCGAATCGGTGCTGAATGTCCTTAAAGCCACACTTGATTTACAGGTCCGGAATATTGGTACTGAGATCCATCTCTCCGGGAATGGTTGTATTAAAGGCCTGTAGTTCCGGTATGCCCAAGCCTCCTGTCTTCAATATCCCTGTCCTCATTCTTTTTTTTCTCCTTGGATTTGGTTCTCCGGGTCTTTCCCAGGATCTTCAGAAAAAAATCACCATCGAGATGACCAATGCAGCCATTTCCGATATTCTCCGGGAGATCAGCATATTGTCGGGCATCGATTTTTCCTATAATCCGGGGATCATTCCTGTTGATAAACGGATCACCATAAAAGTACGCAACAAACCGGTTGCTGAAATCCTGGAACAGGTCCTTGCCAGCCAAGGGATTGAATACCAGCAGGTCGAGAACCATCTTGTTCTGAAACTGTCTTCGGCCAGCGATATGCAGGATAAGGCGGTTGTCCTCAAAAAGCCGAAGTTTTTTACCCTTAGCGGTTTTCTCAGGGATAAGACCACGGGGGAGGTATTGATCGGAGCCAATGTATACGTTAAAGGCACCAGTTTGGGGACCACTACCAACGGGTACGGTTTTTATTCCCTCACACTGGCCGCCGCTGCATATCCTGTAATATTTTCCTATATGGGGTACAAGGAGATGGTCACAGATGTGAATATGAATGAAGATACCCGGTTGTCGGTTGAACTGGAGGAGGATAAACTGGATATCAGGGAGGTCGAAATCCTGGCTTCTGAAGGTGAGGCGAATATCCGCAATGCCCAGTTGAGTGAGTTTCGTTTCTCACAGAAAACCCTGGCCCGGCTGCCTGGCTTTGGGGGAAATCTTGACATCATCAGGGCGATGCAGTCAGTGCCGGGGATCCAGTGCTATGAGGATGGTTAAGCATTTGATTATGTCTGCAGCGGGAACAGTGACTAA
>CAZPWZ010000668.1:0-1672 GCA_964590675.1 uncultured Draconibacterium sp. | reverse complement strand
TATGATCCGACAAAGACAATCGCGTCATTTATCGGCTATGCGCCCGCGGATAATCCAAAATTTGTCATGTTGGTTATCTTCAACCGGCCGACTGCGTCAATTTACGGAGCAGAGACGGCAGCGCCTGTCTTTTTCGACATCGCAAAAGATATCCTCACATACGACAACATCCCCCCAACGGAGGGAGAATAGGTTTCAAAAGTAAAAAAACCCTAGGTGCAGGTATGATTCCACCCGGCGGGTGGTTTCCAATGAATTCCTCTTGACAAAAAGGATTATAATGAAAATATGGGCGAAACGGATCGTTCACTTTCATCCTCGGAGAATACAGAAGCGGCAACCGATGTTCTTTCTGAATTTGAACAGCATCACTTGGATTATCTTCAACTAAGAGAATGGTCCTGTTTTTCATTATGTCTCTGATTTTAAGGTAAAATAAAATGTAGTACCGTGGTTAGGTTCTGACCCCGCCCAGATAACCCCGCCATGACGATGAATGATTCGTTGAACGGTAGCCAGCCCGATGCCGGTTCCGGGAAAATCTGTTTGTTTATGCATCCGCTGAAATGCACCAAACAGTTTTTTGGAATAATTCATATCAAAACCAACACCATTATCACGAACGAAATAAGTGAGGCTACCTGGCTGGACCATGGCCCCGAACTCTATTTTTGGATCCGGTTGTCGCCCGGTGAATTTAAAAGCATTATCAAGCAAATTCATGAGGGCAATTTCAAGCATATTTGCATCGCCGAATCCAGATAATCCCTCTTGTATGATTACGTTACAGCATCGTTCAGGCATCTGCTCGGAAATTCTTGTTGTGATTGCCTGCACAAGGGCTGATAAATCGACATGTACTTTTTTCATTTCAACCCGGGCAACCCGTGACAATTTCAGCAGGTCATCGATCAATCGGCCCATGCGCTGTGTCTCCCTTCGAACGCGGTCAATATATTCCCGCCCCTTTTCATCAAGGTGATCATAGAAATCTTCCTCAAGGGCAAGACTCCATCCATCAATACTCCGCAACGGTGCGCGCAGGTCATGGGATACTGAATAACTAAAAGCTTCGAGCTCCTGGTTTGCATTCTCCAGTTCAGCGGTGCGCTGTAAAACACGCTGCTCCAGGGAAGCATTGATGCGCTTGATCTCCACTTCCGATTGCTTGCGGGCCGTGATATCCTGTCCCTGTGCAATGGTGGCAATAATTGCAGAACCGTCCTTTTTAAGAATATTGGCCGAATTCCAGATTACAATGCTCACCTGGCCATTGGTATGGATAATCGGAATTTCAACAGTTTCCCAACGCTGACCAGTAGCGGTTTCACTGATTAAATCCATGGATTCCCTGCAACGGTCTTCAGGGAACAAAATTTCAAGACGTTTACCAATGACCTCATCTGCAGTTTTGCCGGTGAGTTGCTCGAAGGCCTTGTTGAATCGAGTTATCCTGTAATCCGGATCCCATACAATGATCGGGGCATTTGCATAATTCAGCAGGTTTTCAAGGTAATCACGTGTTTCTCTCAATTGTTCTTCGGCCCTCCGGCGGGCAGTTACATCAAACAACGTAATGAGCAAATTTACTCCAATATTGATCCCCGAAATCTCAATGATCCTGACTGAGCCGTCCTTGCAGGTTACATTATACTCCCCAGGCCGAATATCC
>CAZPWZ010000667.1:0-1676 GCA_964590675.1 uncultured Draconibacterium sp. | reverse complement strand
CGTTGATGTAAAAGACTTTGTATTACTGGCTGCCCTGAAATGGACCTGGCTGGTGACTCCGGTTCCCATTCCGGAGGTAACGAAGAATCCTCCCTTTTTCGAGATCACTTTAAGGGCGATCCCTTCCGGGGAAGCCGGGGCTTTTACCTTATAATCCTTAAGCAGCTTGTCAACCATGGCTTGCAACTGTCCCTGGATCTGCTGATCAGTAACGGCTTGGTAGTCAGATTCAGTTTTGGAACATGATGCCATGATACCCGTAATCATCACGACAAGAAGTATGCGAACTGTTTTCATGGTAATTTGAATTTGAACCTATAAAAGTAATACAACTTATAGTTACAATCGAAATTTCGCATAAATCGTTGCACAAAATAAAAAACCACCTACAAAATAAATTTGTAAGTGGTTGATTTTCAAGTCGGGGTGAGAAGACTCGAACTTCCGACCCCTTGCACCCCATGCAAGTACGCTAGCCAACTGCGCCACACCCCGATTGTTTCCGGAACGTTTCCGGATTTGAAGTTGCAAAGTTAACCAAATTTTTAATCCATGCAACCAGGTTTTTAATAATGAGTGCGCCAGGTAATTCAATGACCGGCTTCAGATGAATGCCAATTTTTCTTAATTTTGTAGTTCAAAACTGATTTTATGAGCGAAAATACTGAAAACGTCCGCTGCCTGATCATTGGCTCAGGTCCGGCAGGATATACTGCTGCTATTTATGCCGCACGGGCAGATCTTAAACCTGTGATGTACCAGGGAATGCAGCCTGGCGGACAACTGACCATCACAACCGAAGTAGAGAATTTTCCGGGGTACCCAAAAGGCATAACCGGGCCCGAAATGATGGAGGAATTCAAACAGCAGGCGGAACGGTTTGGAACCCAGGTCAGGTTTGGGGTTGTAACTGAAGTTGATTTGTCACAACGGCCATTTACAGCGAAAGCCGATGACGGAAAAACCATTGTTGCCGAAACCGTCATCATTGCAACCGGCGCTTCGGCCAAGTGGCTGGGAATGGAATCGGAAAAGAAATTCATGGGAATGGGCGTTTCGGGCTGTGCCACCTGCGATGGTTTCTTCTATCGTAACCAGGATGTCGCCATTGTTGGTGGTGGCGATACGGCAGCAGAGGAGGCCACCTATCTCGCTAAACTTTGCAAGAAGGTATATATGATCCACCGCCGCGATGAACTGCGGGCCTCCAAGGCCATGCAGCACAAGGTGCTCAATACGCCGAATATCGAAATGGTGTGGAATTCCGCCCCCGGGGAGGTGCTTGGCGATGAAGGCGGTGTTACAGGAGTTCGTGTCCGGAATGTCAAGACCGGCGAATCCAGGGATTTAACGGTCACGGGATTTTTTGTGGCTATCGGGCATAAGCCCAATACCGAAATATTCCAGGGACAACTCGAATTGGATGAGATGAGTTATATTGTCACCAAACCTGGTACCACCCAGACCAGTGTTGGCGGCGTGTTCGCTTGCGGGGATGTCCAGGATCATCATTACCGGCAGGCAGTAACGGCGGCCGGAACTGGTTGCATGGCCGCCATTGAGGCCGAGAGGTTTTTATCAAATTAGGGCAATTCCTGCATAGGGCCTAAGCAGTGTCCGGTTATGCCAGGATTGAATTTAAATTATTGTTTTGAGTATAGAATGTTAAATTTTGC
>CAZPWZ010000666.1:0-1682 GCA_964590675.1 uncultured Draconibacterium sp. | reverse complement strand
AATGCCAAACAGTGGATACCCGGTCTGAATCCGGTTTATGATTCGCAGGCCAAGGGAACACCCAAAAAATGAAGTGGTTCTGCGGCAGATGTTTCCTGGTGTTTATCAAGTCGATGTATATCGGTCTCTTTCTGTCAGTTATAGATGCAGGATGTGCCGAAAGTGCAGCCACGCCTGTAGCCAGGCATGAGAACACCAATGTCATATTGATATCTCTTCAGTGTTTGAGAGCTGATCACCTGGGAATTTACGGCTACAAAACCGGGACAAGCCGGAATATAGATGCGCTGGCAAAGAATGCTGTAGTTTTCGATAACGCGATTTCTCAAGCCAATCTGACGCCGATTGCCCAGATGAGTGTGTTGACTTCCCAATATCCTCGTGTCAACGGTATGGTTTCATTTGAGGTTACAAAAGATCTCGTCACCGCCCGGACTCTGCCGGAAATTCTCAAGTATTATGGATACACCACCGCCGCGACCATCAGTTCGCCAGAATTTTTCATGCGATTTGATACCGAATCCGGAACCGAGATCAATCCTGGAGACGTATTCTCACGTTCCTTCGATTATTTCGGGCGTACTGCCCGCGGGCCACAGGGGGCCAGCTTAAGGGTTGCGCCTACTGATGCATTCCAATGGCTGAAGAACAACAAGGATAAAAAATTCTTTCTGTGGATCGGAAGCGGCCTGCTCCATATGCCCTATGCAGCAGCGGTACCTGCGCCGTTTCAATCAATGTATGACCCGCTCGGCTATGTTCCTTTCTGGAAGCGACTTCCTCAGATGGCCGCAAACTCCTGGGATGAAGATCCGTCATATGATGTTTTCTCGCGTGTTTTCCGAAATGATTTTTATTGGGATTTCAAGCCTATTTACCGTCTTACCGACGAAGATAAAAAATATGTTAACGGCCGCTATGATGCCGGTGTTTATTACACTGACCTTTATATCGGCGAACTGATGAAACTTCTCGACTCATTGAAGTTGAAGGAAAATACGCTGGTTATCCTGCAATCCATGCATGGGGATGATCTTGGCGAGCGCGGATTTTATTTTCACTACGATGTTACCGAGCCTGTCATAAAAAATGCTCTGATTATGCGTTTTCCTGACGGAGAATTTGGCGGTAAACGTGTTGCCGAGCAGGTGGAAGGGCTTGATGTTATGCCGACGATCCTCAATTATCTTGGCATCCAATCCCCGCATGATGCCCAGGGTAAAAATATGATCCCGCTTATCAGAGGTGATAAAGGGGCGACAGGGAGTGAATATGTCTTCATCGACCGGTTGCCTTGGTGGGAGTACACTCTCAGTAAATGGTATCTTGAAATGCAGAATGCCAGTGGCGGCCAGTATTCCCCTTCCGAAACAGCCAAAATCAAGGAGTATCAGCAATTGCTGCAACGCAATTTTACAAAGCTGGGATATCCTCCCGGTGATATTGCTGTAAGAACTAATGACTGGAAGCTGATTTTCCGCAAAAATGCCGACCTTCTGGAAAAGGTATCCTGGTGGGGTTTTATAACCGGTATCCCTCAACACCACGATGAGATTGAGCTCTATGATTTAAAGAACGATCCGGATGAAAAGGCCAACGTGGCTTTGAAACATCCTGGTGTGGTTGCGCGACTGATAAAACCTCTGATGGAATGGGATGCTTCAGTTGAATTCAAAAAAGCA
>CAZPWZ010000665.1:0-1682 GCA_964590675.1 uncultured Draconibacterium sp. | reverse complement strand
CTTCCAGGCTGTTGGGCTGCTTGAACTGGCCCACTTGCAGGTAGTGGTTGCTGTTGCCGCCGATCCGGGATTCGATTAATTGCGCGAAAAAATGGTGTGTATCGAGGATCCGCAATTCACCGGCGACTATTATGATCCCGAAAAACGCGCTATCTCAAATGGCCTGACGGTGGAATTCAAAGACGGCGGCAAACTGGATGAAGTCGTGGTGGAATATCCCCTTGGTCACCGGTTTCGCCGCAGTGAAGGCATCCCGCTACTTGAAGAAAAATTCAAGATCAATCTTGCGCGCCGTTTCCAGGCAAAGCAACAAAAGGCGATACTAGACCTCTGCCTTGACATGGAAAAACTCGGCGCAACAGCAGTCAATGAGTTTGTTGACCTGTTTGTGATCGTTGAAAATAATTTTGGCTTCAAAATGAAGGCTGAAGAGATGGCCGACGTGAAGTCACTGCAGGATTTTTACAGCTACATCATCAACCGAATCAACCCAAATTAATCGTAAATGTCATCATGGGAAGGCAAAACCCGGGGAGGGGTTCTGGGATATAAGATATTTGTTTGGACCCTGAAATATCTGGGGATCCGTTTTGCCTACTTTCTCCTTTCATTTGTCGTAATTTACTTCGTAGCCACATCCGGCAAGGCTTTCACGGCGATTTTTCACTTTTATCACCAGGTGATGAAATACGGCCGTGTTAAATCTTTTTTCAGCATATATCTTAATTACTACAGGTTCGGGCAGATTTTACTGGATAAAATTGCCATGCTTGCCGGATTTCAGCAGAAATTCACCTTTGATTTCGAAGGTGAGCAGTACCTACGGCAGATGCAGGATGGCGGGTTGCTTGTGAGCGCTCATGTGGGAAACTGGGAAATTGCCGGGCAATTGCTTAACCGGCTTGAAAAACGCATTCATATCATTCTTTTCGATGCGGAACATCAACAGATCAAAGGCTATCTTTCGGATGTGCTGAAATCGAGGAATGTCAACTTTATCGTGATCCGCGATGATTATGCCCACCTGCTGGAGATAAAGCAGGCGCTGGCAAACAAAGAAATTATTGCCATGCATGGCGACCGCTATATCGAAGGGAACAAAACGGTTGTACTCGATTTCATGGGACGACCGGCCGCATTTCCGATTGGACCGGTTAACCTGGCCGCCAAATTCAAAGTCCCGGTGTCGTTTGTTTTTGCCGTGAAGGAGACAAGCAGCCATTATCATTTTTATGCCACCCCGTTGCACCAGGTTGCGTTCACAACCAACCTGAAACAACGGGAAAAGAATCTCGGGGAGGCGGTAAAAATTTATACGGCCAAACTCGAGGAGATTCTCCGCAGGTACCCGCTTCAGTGGTTCAATTACTACGATTTCTGGAAGTTACCTGAAAGTTTACCGGGTATGACAGCCACAAAAATCTGAATATGCCGGTAAAAAAACTACTGTTCGTTTCAGCCAACCGCTATGTGAACCCCTACCCGGTTTACCCGCTGGGAATTTCGTACCTGTATACCTACCTGTCCGGACGTTTGCTCCATTACGATATCAGGATAGTCGATTTCAACCTACACACACCGGAATCATTCAGGAATTATCTCACTGATTTTCAGCCAGATTACATCGGATTATCACTGCGAAACATTGATGATGTCAATTTTTAGAGCCAGGAGAGTTTCAT
>CAZPWZ010000664.1:0-1685 GCA_964590675.1 uncultured Draconibacterium sp. | reverse complement strand
AAAGGGGTGCAAAATTCGGCATTTTTTTTGAATTAACCAATAAAAATTAATGACAAGTGACAAATACAGAATTCGAATGAAGATTTGCCACCTGGACGCAACAATTCCCTTCCCCGGAATTTCGGGATTCCGGTTCATTCATCTACTTGCCAAACTTGAGATACTTATCGCTTTTAGTGCTGCAGAAAGAACATGAGGCTTCGGGTTTTGCCTGGTTATAGGTATTGCCGCATTTCGGGCAAACCCAATATATTTTTGGAAGGGCATCTGCTTTTTTTGAATTGAGGGCAGTCAGGGCGTTCTGATACATGACCTGGTGTTTTTTTTCGGTTTCCATTGCCCAGCGCAATGATTTTGTTGCTGGTGCGGCCTCTTCAGCCTTCGCTGTGGCGATGAATTCGGGGTACATGGTGAGCATTTCATGGGTTTCTCCTTTGATTGCATCTTCCAGGTTCTCGATGGTGTTTTTCACTGTCACTTCCGGTTTAACGGGATCAGGTTTCTGTCCCATTTTTTCCAGAACAGTCTGATGATTGGCCGCATGAATTTGTTCGGCACGTGAAGTTGCTTCGAACATGGTTGCTATTTGTAAAAGTCCTTCTTTTTTTGCCTGCACGGCATATGCAGCATATTTTGCGCTTGCAGTGGATTCACCCTTGAAGGCTGTCTTTAGGTTTGCGATGGTCTTATCGGCCGTAGCAGAAAAGGCGGTCATGCCTGTCGCTAAAAGGAGGGCAAGGCTGATCAGCATGTGTTTTTTCATGGCTTTGATTTTATGAGGTTTAAATTTGAAGTGGCGGCAGCAGGTAAATTTTCGGCCTTTATGTTTGCTGTGATTTCAGCCGTATCCGGACCAGGGCAGGTCACAACCCGATCATATATTCGATGACCAGTGTTCCTCCAAGGTAACCTGCAATGGAGACAAACACAAAAGAGATAAAAAATAATCCCAAAGAAACGTATTTCATCCGGGATGATTCTTTGTTAAGGTATCTGATGATGATGCGGAAGAGCGTGGCGATAATGATTGCTACAAGGGTTAATGTGGCGAAAAGTTCATGTCTGTCCCTAACGACACCTGCTTCGCCTTCCATGGGGCTGGTAAAGAAGTAACCTGATCCGAACGCGAATACCGCGCTGATCATACCAATGATTTCAAGCCAGTAACCTGTTTTTGACAAACAGGGCTCATTTTTCCTGAAGACGGCGAACAGGTCAAAAAGAAAACCAATTGTGATAATGGCGATCGGGAAATGTACCAGCATCGGATGAAAGTGACTAGAATCGATCATATCTTGTTTTTTTAGTAACACAAATATACGATTAAAGTAATTTATTAACAACGGGAATTCGGTGGTGATTTTAAAATAATTTTACATCGCGGTTCCTTACGATTTATTTCCCCGAGAAAATGGTAGATTTCATTCATTTACACCTACATACGCAATATTCTATTCTTGATGGCGCCTGTCGTATCAAGGATATGGTTGACAAAGCAGTTTCGCTGGGCATGAAGGGAGCCGCTGTTACGGATCACGGTAATTTATTCGGGATCAAGGAATTCTCTGAAGTTGCATCCAAGCACAAGGAGTTTAAACCCATTTTTGGATGTGAAACCTATGTCGCCAGGCGAAGCAGGCATGAAAAGATTGAGATGGTCGACCGCAAGGGGGACCACCTGATCC
>CAZPWZ010000663.1:0-1691 GCA_964590675.1 uncultured Draconibacterium sp. | reverse complement strand
CGGAAACTGGCGGGATTGAACCCGATCCCGTCATCGGCAATGGTCAGGATCACGTATTCGGCATCCGCCTGCAGTTTGATCTGTATCGTTTTGGCATGGGCATGCCGCACGATATTGTTCACTTGTTCCTGGGTGATGCGGAACAACATCAGTTTCAGATTGTCCGGCAACCCTGTCTCATCGAAATGGCGGTACATGAAATCAATCGTGAATGGATTGGCTCTTTTGATGGAATCGCATAATTCGTGAATTGATTCCACGAGGCCAAGATCGCCCAGCGTTGGCGGCACCAGTGATTGAGATAACTGCCGTATCTCGTTCACGATTGCCGTGAGGTTCTTATGTGCCAGTTGCACCATTTCCAGCACATCACCCACTGCTTTTTCCCTGGCTACTTCCAGGTAAAGCCTTGTGGTATTAAGGTGCTGGTTAATATTATCATGCAGTTCTTTCCCAATCTCCTGTCTTTCTTTTTCCTGCCCGTCGATCGTGGCCTGGGTAAGTTGTTTTTGTTTCTGTATTTCCTGCTCCACCAGTTCCTGCGATAATTTTCTTTGTTCTGTGATATCGGTAAAAGAACAGATCACATTGATCAGTTCATTTTCCGCGTCCAATAGCGGTTCTGCATTGGCGAGCAGCCATACGCGGTCGCCTTTTATGGGCCGGAATACACCCATCACAATGTCCTTAACCGGTTGTTTCGTCAGCAATGCGATGGTATAAGGATGTTCGGAAACAGGAAAATTCTTTCCGTCCTCGTGGATCACGTTCCACTTCGGATCGACCGGCTCTTTTCCCAGCACCTGGTCCGTGGTGAGTCCAAGCATATCCAGGGCTGCTTCGTTGGAAATGATCATTTTGCCATTGGGATCCTGTAATATGATTCCCTGCTTGATATTAAAGATCAGGCTCCTGAAATGCTGCTCACTTTTCCTCAGCCGGTCTTCCATTTCTTTCCGTTGTGTTTCATCAGTAAAATAAACGACCATGGCGTGGAATGAGGGATGGTCAAGTTGGTTATGACATCTTACAGAACACCAGGACCAGCTGCCATCTGAATGCAGTATGCGGATCAGTATATAATCCAGGATGGTGGCATTGTTGAGTTCGAGGTTAAAGGCTTCTCTTGCAGGTTTACAATCGTCGGGATGCACAAAATCAAATACATTCCTGCCCAGGAGGTCGCTGGACTCATAACCTGTCAGTTTTTTTACCGAAGGGCCGCAATAAACAATCTCGCCTTTTTCACTTGTCATGATTATGCCGTCAAGTGAATGAGCGATCAGGTTACGGTAAAACAATTCGCTTTCCTGGAGTTTTTCCTCTGCTGCCTTCCTTTCAGAAATATCTTTAGCAACACCCAGGAACCCGATATTCTTTCCTTCGTCATCCTGGAGCAGGGATATCGTGTTCATCATGCTTTTTCTTTCACCATTTTTCAGGATAAAATCCATTTCACCACGCCATACCCCTTCACTCATCACAATATTGACCACCTGATCGACAGTAAACGGGTAGTAATCTGTTGAAATAAAATCGGTCGTCAATTTTCCAAGGACTTCCTGCTCACTGATTCCCATAATCTTTTCAGCTACTTTGTTCCATGAAGTAAACCTTCTTTCAAGACACCGGTAGAGAACCATCAAATACTGAGTTGGCAAAAGAGTTGAATATTGATGAGAAGAAGATTA
>CAZPWZ010000662.1:0-1699 GCA_964590675.1 uncultured Draconibacterium sp. | reverse complement strand
CAATAGAGATGGATCCCCTGTTCCGCCGCGCTTTTGAAGGAAAGGGCATGTTATACATTGCCAGCGGTGAACATGAAAAGGCAATCGAGAATCTCGAACACTATCATAAACTGGTGGGTCATCCCCTTAAGGGTTTGAGTTCCCTCGGTCATGCTTATGCAGCAGCCGGTCAAACGGAAAAAGCGATGGAATGTCTCGAAAAATTGAGACAGCGTGAAAAATCAGAACCCGATAAATTACTGCACATGGACTTTGCATTTCTGTATGCGGGTTTAAAGGATAATGACAAGGCCTTTCATTACCTGAACAAAACCTATGAAAACCGGATGGGGATTGCCTGCCTGGGAATGATCTTTTGTATCCGGTACCCCTTGCTGAACCACCCCCGTGCGGATGGCAGGTTCAATGAACTGACCAATAGAATGAAAATCAAATAAATTTCACTCAGCACCGGAAATGTGTAATATAGGAATGTGCGCCAGAGAAAATTGTTGTTTTGAAATGGTCAGTTCCTGAAAAGTTCATGTCGTCGTAAGACTCTGCCAATACCTGCTGATTGGGATGGTTCGCCACGGATATTTCCAAGCCCCTTTGTTGTTCCCCGTTCACATTCTTTTTGATAATATCCCAGTGTCCATTGTAGGTAACATTTGAAACATCCACATAGGTTAAAACACCACCATCAGAAAAAATAAAACTGCCATCGCGGAACGGGAGGTTATCGATATTCCCGCCAAGACCCCGCCGGTCAACATCCGTGATGCGCCAGGTGCCGATCACTCTCTCGTCATATTTTTTCAGGAAATCCTTGCTGCAGGCAGAAAGTGCAATGGTTACAAACAGTGAAGAAGCCAGGTATAGATTTTTCATCTTGGCAGGTATTTGGTGTCTGAAGTTCGCTTCTTTTATTTTTTTTATCCCGCTATTTATGATTCTATTAACATGTATTGCAATGATTTGGGTACGTACGGTCCGGAAAAATGCATTCGCATTGCCGCCGCCATTTCCAATTTCACATGTTTCGTACTATTTTGGGTCAAATTATTTTTAATACCCGCTTTATGAAAAAGACCCTTCTATTCCCATCGCTTGTTCTTGTTATTTTCCTCATGGGATGCAAAAAAGATTCTGATGGTGGTGGCGAAAACTTTGGAACAACCATTAATACCTGGACTTTTACAGAAGGTGGAACGACATACAAGGGCCACCTGCTGTTTGACGCTTCACTGAATACTTTATTACAGGGGAATAATTCCTACACCTATTCAATGATCGGACCCGAGGAGGAATCAGGATATTTTTTCAACCTCGTAATGTCGCTGCTGGATCTTGATTTTACAACCACAACCTACCAGTCAGGCGTTTCCGGAACGGCATATCTTAACGCGTTTTATTATTTTGAAGATTTCGGGATGGTTGAAGAAAATTATAAATCCTCTAATCATGATCCCGGTCCTGTGATGAATTATACTGTGACCGCTTACAACGCTTCAACCGATGTAGTGACGATCACTTTCAGCGGCCAGGCCAAAGTGCCCGGTGGTGCTATCGTAAACATCACAAATGGTAAGGTTACGGCAAGGAATGAGCGGCTGTGATGATAATGATCAGAAGTCAAAAATCAGAAGCCGCTACTTCATCAATTCCCCAAGGATCGCGAACTGAAACTCACCGGCCCGGGCGGAAAGTTTAGAGTCTA
>CAZPWZ010000661.1:0-1703 GCA_964590675.1 uncultured Draconibacterium sp. | reverse complement strand
TACCAGTAATATGGTGGATAGGCAGGATACCACCATGGTCCATACACATACATAGGATCGTATACCGGAACGTAGACAACCTCCGGGTCAACCGGTTCGATCCTGATAGCGTCATTATCGACAACGATATTTTGCTGGTTTGTGGATTTAAGGTTCCCGGCAGACTCGGCTTTGCGGCGCAACTCCTGAATGGTTGACATGACCTCGTCTTGCTGGCGCAGGAAGGCATCTCCCAGTTTTCTAGTCTGATCAAGTTTTGTGCTCATGGCATTAAGGATATCCGGGAAATGACACAGTGCAGCAACGCTGGCATCCCAGTTCATTTTCAACAAGGCGTTGTCCAGACCATCGCCTTTGAGTCCACTGTTTTGCTTCAGCCATCGTTCCGCTTCAACAATTTCAAGCGGGTAAGTTGAAGCCATCAAAATCTGCGCCGTTAATGAATCGGGATAAAGTGCGATGGGTGCGAGCATCTGTGTGAGTTCTTCTCTGCTGAAACTGACGTAGTTATCTGTTACATCGGTGTCCTGTGCCGCTACGCTGACCAGCATTATGAGTATCGCAGCAATGACACATGTCAGTACCCGGACAGCTGTTGTTATAGTTCTCATAGCATCTCCTGCATAAGGTCGCATGATGAACATCGGGAATATTTTGATCCTCCAGTATTTAAGGCAATGAACATGCCACGGTGAACGGCATTAAATGCATTGTAAAACTGGCATGTTACATGATAAGGAGCGAAGTCTGTGGTAGTGTGATCATGCAATTTATCTTGCTGAATGGAGATGTTCCGGGAGTTTAATACGTATAAATCCTAAGCACCTGAACATCAATCAACGAAAATTGCTAATGCAACATAGATTGCAGGAAATAGCCGCCAGGCTCTGGACCACCCAAATCTGGCATTATCACTTCCGGGTGAAGGGAGATACTGATTCTTTCCAGGGGGAAGTGATTGAACCATCGCGCTTTTCTGCAGAATAGACGGCACCATTAACAGTGTCCAGAATTAGTACTTTGGAAGTATCCTGTTGTTCTAGCGGTACATACCTGCCAATTCCGCTGTAATTTTGATAGAACAGGAACCCTGCCAAGATAGCGACGAATATTATGAGGGTTTTCATGATGTAGAGGAACATAGTGCCTCCATAACTGTTCAATACCCTCATTTCGGGTTTGGGTCCGGAGATTATTTCACTCCGTGCCCCCTTGTTTCCGGATTCCATCAGAGGAGAGTAAGGACCGGAGGTTTTTCCTTTCATGTCATCGCCATAAAAATCCTGGTTGAAAATGAAAAAAGCCTTCTGGTAGATGGCTTCAAATTCTTCCCATGATTGCTTGGAATGGACTGCTGCCCGTTTGCGAGCAGCCTGAACATCATCATTGAATTTTCTGTTGTGCCAGCCGTTGTGGCGGTATTTAAACAGTTGATCGTACCTGGCTCTTTTAACCGGGTCTGATAATATTTTCCAGGCTTCCACCAATTGCACCATAGCCTCGTGGCTGCCCCCCCTGTCCGGATGGCAACGTGAGGCCATCTGCCAATAAGCCTTGTGTATATCGCCGACAGTCGCGCTTTGTGGAATGTTCAGTAAACCGTAATAATCTTTTAACTCACTGCTGTTCATGATATTTCAACAAGAGCTTTGCTGCACTTGCCTCAACTCTTGCCGATGACTTGTCGCGCCTCAGCTTAATTG
>CAZPWZ010000660.1:0-1714 GCA_964590675.1 uncultured Draconibacterium sp. | reverse complement strand
CAATCAGCCGGCCATCTTTCATGACCGTTGTGGGCAATCCCAGGTCGCTTACAATCCCTACCCTGAGCTGCCCGCTGGTTGTTTTGCCTTTGATCTCAGGCATCTCGTCAAGCCCCTTTGTCATCCAGCGATCCTCCATCTCCTTGTATGTTCCGTTTGACCTGATCTCTTTCAGGAATGCATTGAATTGTTCACGGAGGAGATCGTTCTCCTGGTTGAATCCGGCAGCGATATCAACAGCGAAAACATTTTCGGCTAAAACACCCAGTCCCGGGTTTTTGCTGAAGACATCCTTTATTCCCGTATGATCAATAAATGCGACATCTGCCTTGTCCGAATTCAAGCCGAACAGCATGTCGGAAAGGTTCTGGTACTGCAGGATCGTCGCCTCCGGAAAGGTTCGGGTCGCATAGGAATCATGTATGCTGCCCATCAGTACGCCTATTCTCTTGTCTTTGATATCCTCGATGGATTTCATCTTCGTTCCGGATTCTTCGGGCAACTCAGCTGAAACACTTTTCGACACATCCCTCACGACTGCTGCCAACCCGCTTGGGTAGTAGCTTTGAGAGAAGAGCACGCTCCTGGCCCTCTCCTCCGTGATGGAGAGTCCGGCGCCGATCATATCCACTTTGCCTGACATCAGGGCCGGAATCATGGCCCCGAATTCCATGTTGATGATCTCGATCTGTTTCCCGAGTTTTTTTGCAATGTAGGTGGCATATTCAATGTCAAATCCTGCCACCTTCTGACTGCCGTCCACAAATGACATGGGTTCGGTTACCGCCGCCGTGCCGAATTTAAGAACCCCATTTTCACCGGTGAGTTTGATATCAGGCATGGGTGCTGGGCTTCCGTGTTCGGGGAACCAGCGTTTTTGCATGTCGTCGTATGTGCCATCTGCTTTCAGTTCAGCCAGTACCTTATCCATGGCCGTTTTCAATGCCGTGTCCTGCATCTGCACCGCGAAACCGTACTGATCGTCAAACAACAGCTCGGGTAATACGATCAGCCCTTCGTTTTTGCCGGAAATGTTTTTTAACACAGGGAGGTCGTAAACTGCGGCATCAGCCTTGCCATCCCTGACAGCCACAGCGCAATCGAGCACACTGTTGTAATACTCGATTTGGGCATCCGGAAATTTTTTAAGGACAAACTGGTCGGCAGCAGTGCCGGTGGGCACAGCAAAGGTTTTTCCACCCTTCAGCATATCGAGGTCAGTTATCTGCACCTCTTTGGTCCCGCACCCTGCAAATGCAAGAACAGTAATGATAAGCAGCGTTTTAAAGTAATTGTTCATGGTTCTTTTTTGACCTTGTTTGACAAAGATAAAAGTAATAATATTTGTCTCCATTTCAGGACTTGGAAAAAGTAATTGTTACACATTTAATAAGCATTCATATCTTTTTATAACTTGCGGGGGTCAAAATCATAACCCATGAAAAAGCTCATTACAATGAAAAGCATCGCTTTCACACTGGTTCTGCTTGTTGTTGCCGTCGTCCTGTCAGGATGTGCGAACAAGGAGGTGGTCACCGCGTGCCTCCAGGGCCATACCTATGGTTTCTGGGGCGGATTGTGGCACGGGATCATTGCCCCCATCGACCTGATTGCCATGCTTTGGCGGGATGATGTTTCGGTTTTTGCCCAGAACAACAATGGGGCATGGTATGCTTTCGGATTCATGATAGGTAGCGGCGGATGGGGATTTCTC
>CAZPWZ010000659.1:0-1715 GCA_964590675.1 uncultured Draconibacterium sp. | reverse complement strand
CGGAGTTTCGATTTATCCTTGAAATAATTGACATTTTTCGTCACGGTGAGTTCCGGGCCATAGCGGTTCAGCAATTCGGCCGAATTTTCGGAGTTGCTGTATAACTGCGGATTGGTTGCGCGCTTGAGGGCGTCAAAAAAATCGCCGGTTCCGAGCAGCTTCATTTCATTGGCGTGTGCCAGGCTTTTTGAAAATTCAGTCGCCAGGACGGGGATTTGCAGATCCACAACTGTTTGTTGCAGAAATTCAGAGACGTAGGGTTTTTCGAGTATGATCATGGCGCAAAATTACGCTATAAAAGGGAGATGTCGTATATTTGCAATGTCAAAGCCATTTAACCGTTATATCTTAAAACCATAGTATGAAAAAAATCAGCTGGATCATTGCCGGAATTTCTTTGTTTTTGATCGTTCTGGCGACCTCTTGTACCAAGGATTCCGAAGATCCCGTCGTCCCGGAGGAAACCCCGAACATTTCCTTACAGGATGGAGCAGGTTATGTTTACAGGAACGACACTTTTGCGGTGAACACACCGATTAAGGTCGGCGTCCGTGCGTTTGCCAACAGCAGTTCAAACGCAAACCTGGTAGATTTTACCTTTACCAGAACGCTTGGCGGGAACACGCAAACATTCGACTCAGTTTTCAACGCCGCCACCTTCAACGTTGACCTCCTTACCAATTCCAATCCAGTGGTGGGAACAGAGACTTTCATTTTCACGGTAAAAGACAAGAACGGCAAGATGAAGGCCGTCACACTGCTGATCACCACCCAACCGTAAGCGACGCACCCAGTGTCGTCATCATGGATTTGAAATGTGTACGGTTGAAAATCAACAAGCTGGATTAGCGGTATGATCGTAGCGCTGCCGACGGCACATTCAACATCCCGGTTACAGTTTGGCAACAGATGAAGGCATTATTTATTGGTGTGCTTATCGATCACCGTAAACAGGTAGGCCGGTTCAAAGGGTTTGACCACGAAGTCGTTCATGCCGTATTTCAGGGCCCTGAGTTCAAGCTGGCCGTGGGCTGAGGCCGAAAGCGCGACAATGGGGAGCACCTGGAATTTTTTCTCCTTCATCTCCCTGATCTTACGGCTGGCCTGGTAGCCATCCATCACAGGCATCTGGAGGTCCATGAGCACGATATCATAATCGGATTCATGGACCTTTTTTAATGCGATGGCCCCGTTGTCGGCCACATCGGTTTTACAGCCCCACTCATCGAGGAACCGGCGGGCGACCATCTGGTTTATCTTGTTATCCTCCACCAGCAGAACCTTCTTTCCCTTGAGCGCAATGCGGTCGATGGGTTTGCGCACCACTTCGTTGGAGGCGTTTTCATTGCCAATGAGCAGGTTGAGGTCGAAATGAAACCGGGAGCCCTTTCCCGGTGTACTTTCAACATAGACCTCGGAGCCCATGAAATTCAGCAGTTTCTTCACGATGGCAAGTCCCAGCCCCGTGCCGCCGAATTCGCGGGTAATATTGTCGGAAGCCTGTTTGAACTCCTCAAAGATCACCCCGATTTTATCGGGCGGGATGCCGATGCCGGTATCAGTTACCTCGAAATGGAGCAACACATGTTTGCTGGAACTCTTTTTAATATCGACGGTCACCCTCACCTCACCCTTCCTGGTGAATTTTATGGCATTGCTCAACAGGTTGGTGAGGATCTGAAGCAGGCGGGTGCTGTCGCCCACCAGGATGGGAG
>CAZPWZ010000658.1:0-1722 GCA_964590675.1 uncultured Draconibacterium sp. | reverse complement strand
CAAATCCTGCCTGACCACCTTGAATCTTCCTGAGGCTTTTTTCATATAATCTTCGATTGTCATTTTTGATGCTATGACCATAATTCCACTCTCTTCAAATCAATTTTGGCGTTAACCCGCTACATCTTTCCCAGTTGATGGGGCTGCCAGTTTTTTGGCGCACTGGATGTTTTTTTGACACTTTTTCTTTGGTCCTTCTTTCTTCATGTTACCCGGTGTCTTTATCTTGATCCAGGCCCTCTCATGACAAATATTTCATAGTCATGATTGATATCGCCAGGTTCAACTTGTGCTGTTTTCTTCTCCAACCCGGTATTGAATCCTTTGGTTTGATTTTGCGATTTGCAGCGCAGAAAAGGAAAAAAATAACGCAATGCAACATACGGTTATTAAGGAAAACTTCAATAATAATCGAGCGATGATTCCCACGGTGTCATGAATGGAATCCTGTTGCGGTGCATATTCCGGGATGTGTTTTTTTGAGGCCATCTGGATGTCGTCATCATTCTTGCTGACAGGCGACATTTTGTTTTCATTGAGGGGTTGAGGATGGATCTCGGTCAATAATGGGGTTTTGTCGGCAGGCATCAGCGGTTCCGAAATTATGCGTTCCTGAATTGCAGGGGTTTCGATAATGTGTTCCACATCAGGCAGTGGAGGGGCATTTATGGAAACAGTAACGTCAGAGGATTGAGGTTTGGCTACTGGCTGCTGAGTACGTTTACTTCCAGAGCGTTTCATCTGCATTTTGGAAGATGCAGATTGCTGCGTACGTTTGCTTCCAGTATGCTGTAACTGCATTTTGGCAGGTGGATCTTGCTGAGCAGGGATCTTCGCGGGGAGTTGCAATTGTTTTTTTGGAGACTCCGTCGCTAATTTCAACATAATGATTTTACCTCCACTATCGGCGGGTTGTCCAGAATTGATATTTGATGCCAATTTTGCAGAGGCTGAATCATAACCCATTCCCAGGCCAGGGAAGATCATTATCCACAATCCCAAACAACCTGTAATTTTGATTAAATAACGATAAAGCGAATTCATGAATGCAAGCCTCCTTTTCAACGGTTTCCATTGATTTATGGTATGTAGGATGCTGAGCTTTAATGCAACAAAAGTGCCATGCTGTAAAAACTCGCTCAAGTTTATATCGAATGTTCATTCAGATACAGATTAGACAATTGACGGGCTCATCAGCATAATGATAAATGTTGACTGAAATAAATTCATCTAATAAAAGATGGAGGCGTTAGAAAAAAGCCCGATATCTGCGTTGGAAGGGTGATCTGCCAAGGTTCGGACTGCATTACTTGGCCAGCCATTGCTGGCGGCCGAATTCCATTTTCGCTTCGTAAAAGAGATAATGGTTATTCATTGTTTTAGTTGTGACTGCGGGCCACAGACGTTTGGAAGGATTGTCATGCATTATGAAGGAATGATTATCCGGCCTCCCAGCGAGGCCAACAGCATCCTGCTTCAGGTGACGGTGGGATGTTCCCGGAACAAATGTACTTTTTGCGGAACGTATCAGGGCGAGCGGTTCCGGATAAAAACCGATGACATCATCCAGGCGGATATCGCCTTCGCCGAGAAGTATTGCCAGCGACAGCGCCGGGTGTTTCTTTGTGACGGGGCCGCGCTGATCATCCCTCCGAAGCGGCTCGTGTCCAGAGTATCGGATATCAAACGGCAGCTTCCCTGGGTCACCCGCGGGGGAGCTTT
>CAZPWZ010000657.1:0-1723 GCA_964590675.1 uncultured Draconibacterium sp. | reverse complement strand
CCCGTTTAAAAGTCCAATATCACCCCGCCTCGCACATTGGGGGTACGGCATCGTTGGATCGCGGCTAACCGAATCATTTTACCGTCCCACCATCGTGCTGACACTTTCAAATGGGCTCATCACCGGTTCGGCCAGGAGTGTGAAGGATTTCGATATTTATGAGGCCGTGGATGCCTGCAGCGATCTGCTGGAGCATTTTGGCGGTCATAAGTTTGCGGCAGGGCTTTCACTCAAACCCGAGAACCTCGATGCATTCTGCGAACGATTTGAAGCCACCGTTCAGGAGCGGCTTGCGGGGATTGAACTGGTTCCCGAGGTAGAGATCGATGCCAGCCTCCCGCTGAGTGCGATCAATTCGCGGTTTTACAACGTCCTGAAACAATTTGCGCCTTTCGGTCCGGGCAACATGGCCCCGCTTTTCATGACCAAAGGGGTGATGGATGCAGGCGGATCGCGTATCGTCGGGAAAAATCACCTCAAACTTTCCGTAGTTCATCCTGAAATTGCAGGCGGCCCTTTCTCAGCCATTGCATTTCAGCAGGGGGAGCAATTCGGCCTGATCGAGAAACAAATCCCGTTCAATATCTGTTATCATGTGGAGGAAAATGAGTGGAATGGCTCCGTAAACCTTCAACTGAACATCAAGGATATAAAATTCGCGGATTAATCTAACAATGCAATTTCCCCGCTCCCTGGGGTGTAATCCGGGCCGGGGGCTTGCCCCGGGATCAATGCCGGTTTATTCCCAAATTTAAATGAAAATCTGCAATTGACACACGGACGGATAAAAATCCGGTCAAGATTTACTGGAGAGAAGTTACCTGTAAAAAAACGGAAGAAGGGTTAATTGCCTGCCTTACCGAAGCAGATATCCATGCGCCGTGCCTTTTCGATCAGTGAATGATCCTCTGGAACCAGTTTTAGTTTTCCCCCGACTTCTGCAAGCGGAACCGAAGTGACGGAGTTGCCTTTCAATGCAACCATTTCACCAAATCGTTTCTGGGCGATCAGTTCAACTGCGTATGCCCCGTAACGGGTGGCAAGTACGCGGTCCATGGGCGAAGGACTGCCCCCGCGCTGGATATAACCGAGGATGGTCTCCCTGGTCTCAAGGCCTGTGAGTTCCTTGATGCTGTTGGCAACGTAACGCCCGGCGCCTTCGCCTTTGGGGGTGGGTATGCCTTCGGCTACCACCACGATGGAGTAGGGTTTTTTATTGATGGCCCGTTTTTTCAGGCAACGGGCAACCAGGTTGATGTCGAAATCGATTTCGGGCAGCAGGATCACGTCGCCGCCGCTCGCCATCCCCGAATAGAGCGCAAGCCAGCCGGCATGATGACCCATCACCTCGATCACCATGATGCGCTTGTGGCTGTTGGCCGTGGTGTGAAGCCGGTCGATGGCTTCAGTCGCTATCCATAGGGCCGAATCGAACCCGAATGTCACATCGGTGCCCCAAACGTCGTTATCAATGGTTTTCGGAATCCCGATCACATTGAGCCCGACTTCGGAAAGCTGTGCTGCGGTTCGCTGAGTGCCGTTTCCGCCAATGCATACGAGTGCATCGAGCCCAAGTTCGTGGTAGTGCTTTTTGATCAGTTTTGGCTTGTCGATGGCATTGAAGGCATTGTTTTTCTTGAATGGATTTTCCCGCGAGGTGCCTAGTATGGTTCCGCCCAGCGTCAGGATTCCGGAGGGGACATTCCCATCCAGGGTTATTTAT
>CAZPWZ010000656.1:0-1728 GCA_964590675.1 uncultured Draconibacterium sp. | reverse complement strand
ACCCGAAGATAAAGTTCGAGTTCAATCCCCAGAAGGCGAAAGAATACCTGAAAAAGTCAAGCTACAAGCCGGGTTACCCGATCGTGCTGACTTACACAAACATTATTCCCAATGCGCCGCTGGTCGCCGCCGCCATTCAGCAATACCTGCAGAACATCGGGATTACGGTGAAGCTGCGTCAGCTCGAAGGTGGTACGGCGGCAACCTACAACCGCAACAGGGACCCGCAGATCGGGGCACTATCGCTCTACAGCTGGGCCGGCGGGCGTGACCCCAGCCTCAGGCTCCTGCTTTCCACAAAAAGCACCAGCCCCTACGCGGCCTATCCGGACCGGCCGAAAAAAGAGGAGATGAATGCCCTGATCGATGCCCAGGCCCGGGAACTGGATGTAAAAAAACGGACTGCAATGCTGAAAAAGATTCACGAAATAATATTGGAATATACTTCCAATACATCACTTTACGGGCTGAATATGATCTATGCAACTTCTGACCGGGTGGAGTATAACTGGACCCCCCAGGAGGCGTTTATTTTCAATCTTCATTTCGTAAAGGTTTTGAAGTAGTCGATGATTAAGAAAGCAGATAAGAATTAAATCCTTGCCTTTGGCTTCGCGCTTCACGGCATAAGTCCGTGAAGCGTTGAAGCGCTAAAAATACGGAGGTTTGCACTTTGAAAAAAGATTATTTTTGTCGGATACTGACATTTCTTGCCATGTTGATGGTAATTCCAGCTGTGATGGCTTATGCCGCCCCCAAGGATACCGTCCGGGTGGGCATCAGCTACGACCCTTCAACTGTGAACATTCTGGAGATGAAAACGGGGATCGACATTCCCGTGATCCTGACGATGCATGAAGGGTTGATGGCCACCGACCGGGTAACCGGCAAGCGCATCCCCGGGCTGGCCGAATCGATCCAGGTGATGTCCAATCCGAAGGACATCAAGATCAAGCTCAGGAAAGGCGCCCGTTTTCATACCGGGGAACCGGTAACCGCCGCCGATGTCAAATGGACCTACCAGCAATGCATGAACCCGCAGAATGCGAATGTGATGGCGGGACCCCTCGATGACATTGAATCCATCGATGTGCTCGATGAACAGACGCTGGTCTTTCATTTTTTCGAGCCTTACGCGGCCTGGCAGGAACTGATGTGGATCGGCATTGCTTCCAAGAAATACTACGATAGCGTGGGGCCGGAAAAGTTCCGGAAGAACCCGGTGGGAAGCGGTGTCTTCAAATTTGTCGAGCGGAAGGTGGGCGAGTCGGTGACCCTGGCCGTGGACCCGAATTACTGGGATGTCAAAGGACTGAAACAGACATACAAAGCCGACCTGCCCAATTTCAAGTATCTACAGTTTTTAACCGTTCCCGACGACCAGTCACGCCTGGCCATGCTGGAGACGGGCGAACTCGACATCGTCGGGGAGATCCTGCCGCATCAGTTAAAGAGCCTGCAGAAAAACAAGCGGGTCAGAATCAAGCGGATCGACAACGTGCCGAGCCTCTTCGGAATTGCCCATAAGACTTTCGCCGATCCCATCATGAAAGACAAAAACTTCGGCCATGCCATCATGCATGCCATCAACCGCCAGGAAATCATCGACAAGATCTTCCTCGGTGAAGGTTATCCTCTTTACATGTACGCCAGCAAATCGGAACTGGGGTACGACCCGAAGATAAAGTTCGAGTTCAATCCCCAGAAGGCGAAAGAATACCTGAAAAA
>CAZPWZ010000655.1:0-1728 GCA_964590675.1 uncultured Draconibacterium sp. | reverse complement strand
AGAAGGATGAGACGGATGGCTTCAACAAGTATATACAGGGCATCATGGCCTGCCAGATCCCGCAGCCCCAGGCAGGAGTGTGGAAGTAGTAAAGGCAGTAAATAGTGCATAGTTTAGCCCAATTCCTCTGACCTGTCTGCCCTGACTCCGACACAGACAAACACCCCGCTGCCTGCGGCGGGGAAGTTCATTTGTAAAAGTGAGGATTTGACCTATCGGGTTGTGCAGTGCTGTCTCCAGACTTCATGAATCCGTGATTTGGAATTTCTCCACTTATACAGCATTCCAACCGGCAATATATATTCTTGGACGTCACAATGCACAATGGCTTGACACACAATGGCTTTGGCCTTGACAAAAACAGCAGACTTAGATAGCATTCAAATTGCGTGGAGCAATTAAACCAGGAGGTTTTCATGAGGAAATTATTTGTAGTACTTATTGTCATGGGGTTTGCTGCAACTGCACATGCAGGTTTGTTTGATAAAATACAGGATGCCGCAAAAGATGTTGTAACACAACCTGCGCCAAAACAGGAAACACCTGCGCCTGCCACCACGGAAAACACTGGAACGAGCGGGAAGACAGTTCAACCGCCTGAGGTAAAGAAGGCTGCCGCTCCCGGGCTGACTCCTGACCAGCAGGATGCGAATAGTTGCACGCAATTTACGCATGAGGACTACCGTAAGAGCAAAGCAGCATTAGAAACAACAACTCTCAAGCATGGTACCGCACGTTACCTTCCAAAACAAGAATGGATTGAATACCTCAAGGGGAGATATCCCAATGTGCGCCAGACTCCTGATGGCTTTCAGCACAATTTTGGCAAATGGCATGGCATAAGCTGCTCCGACGCAGTATTGACCTGTCCGAAGGGTGAGCCGGGATGTAATCTGACTGTAAGGTGCTATGATTTTGCTACGAGGAAGAATATAAAAACATGCCCTATAAACGTATGTGACTTTAATGATGCAAAATGCAACGAGAAGTATAAACCGGAAAAATGATAGGCCTGATTGCCTGATTCAGATTGGAAAATGTATGACCAGGTAAACCCTAGAGACCCGTCAAAGGGATGTGAAGCCTTTCAATAAGGCTGCGCAAGGAGTGTCACACATGAATCTGAATCGACTATTCACTATCCGTTGACAACTGCCGTTCTTGCTGCCTTTTCGGCAAGGGTCCCAGATACTGATATAGATAGCACTTGATGTCGCCGTTAAAGATCTTCCGGTTTTTTTCAGCTTTTCTGCCGAAGAACTTCTGAAAACCGGGATGGGCTGAGAAAACGAAGAAGGACCAGTCGTCAAGGTTCGAAAAAACCTCGCCCATGGTCTTGTAGAGATTTTCCACCTCCGCGGAGCCCCCTATCCTTTCACCGTAGGGAGGGTTGCAGACGATGCATCCATATTTCTTCCGGGATCGGAACTCTTCGACAGGGAGTTTCTGAAAAGCCACATAATCAGCCACGCCCACCCTTTCCGCGTTTTCCCGCGCCTTTGCCACCACATCGCCATCAGAGTCGGACGCCAGTATCCTGAACGACAGATCGTTCATCCGCGCAGCGGCAACCTTCCTCTCCACCTCCCAAACATCCGCCGGTATCTGAGCCCATTGTTCTGACACAAAGGATCTTTTCAATCCCGGGGCAATGTTTTTACCGATAAGGGCCGCTTCTATAGGTATGGTTCCCGAGCCGCAAAAAGGATCGGCGAGTATCCTGTCAGG
>CAZPWZ010000654.1:0-1732 GCA_964590675.1 uncultured Draconibacterium sp. | reverse complement strand
AATTGTCGAGGAACTCGGTCGAATGGCGGATTTCCTTGTCGCTCAGGGCTTCACAGGCAAGCGAAATCGTTGAGATCGGCGTCTTGAATTCATGGGTCATGTTGTTGATGAAGTCGTTTTTCATCTCTGAAAGACGCTTCTGCCTGAAGATGATGGTAATGGTGTAAGTGAATGAGGATACGATCACGATGATGAGAATGATCGAAATGAGCAGCATTCCCCAGAGTTCGGTGAGCAGGAACTGCTTTTCATGGGGGAAGTAGACCAGCAGGTATTCAGGACTCGTATAGATGTCGGCCTGGAACAGGATGAAAGCGCTCCCTTTTTCTATCAGTTCCTTCCGGTAGTCAGGCGATCGTTCCATGATGAACTCCTGGCGTTCCGGCTTGTAGATACAAAATTCAAATCGGGTATCAACACCGCGGATATTGAGATGCAGTTTGATAAGTGAATCAAGGGTTTCCTTGGTCAAAAAATCGTCATATGGTAAATGACGATTGAAGTTGAGCATGCTTTCGTACTGGATGGTCAGCATGGCTTTGTTTTTCTCCAGTCTTTCCACTTTCTGAACAACCTTTACCATGGCTTCATTCACACTCCGGCGGAAATTGGCTGCCTTTATGGCCGATGCGCTTTGAATCCAGTAAATCTGAATCCCCATCAGCCCGATAAGGGCTATCGTCATGGCGATGATCGTAAAGATGATTATCCGGCGGTTCATTGTGGCAAAGGTACCGAAATTGGGCAGATTTATTTAACAATTTTTAACGTATATTAATATTCCTTAACACATTCATGATGCTGATTGCATTACTTTTGCGATGCAAGTTAATTACGGAGATGATAATTCTGGCTTTTGTGTTTTGCTGACAATAATTGCCAAAGTTTTAGTAAATGATTGTTTATTGATTTGAAAAGTGTGTTCCCGGCAAGTGAGCACACTTTTTTTTGTTAGTTTTCGTTCTTCTCAATATCTTCGTTCCAGTGAAATTCATATAAACAGACCGCCATGCCGAACCTTAGACTTGATGTCAGTAAAGTAAAAAATTTCATTGGTGAACCTTGTTTGCCACGATTCCAGGAGCAGATAAGTGCATTTCATGAGATGCTGGTAAACAGAACCGGAAAGGGGAATGATTTCCTGGGATGGCTCGATCTGCCAATACAGATTGATGTTGCCCTGGCTGAACGGATCCGTTCTGATGCGGCAAAGATCAGGAGCATGGCTGAGGTGTTTGTTGTGATCGGGATTGGCGGCTCCTACCTTGGATCACGGGCCGTGATCGAAGCTTTGGGCAATCCATTTGAAGACCTGCAAAGAAGTTCTGATTATCCCTATGTTATTTTTGCCGGGGAAAACCTGAGTGAGGATTATCACAGTCATTTGCTTGCACTGCTTGATAAAAAGGATTATGCCGTGGCGGTTATTTCCAAATCGGGTACAAAAAAAGAACCGGAAGGGGCTTTCGGGATCTTCAGGAAGCACATCGAGGCGAAATACGGTAAGGATGGCGCAAGGCAACGGATTTTTGCCATCACGGATGCATCGAAGGGAGCCCTGAAAAAGCTGGCCGATACGGAAGGGTATTCCAGTTATGTTATCCCGGATGATGTCGGAGGACGTTATTCGGTGCTCACACCCGTCGGTTTGCTGCCGATCGCTGTTGCGGGTTTTGATATAGGTGCACTGGTGGAGGGGGCGGTCAGTATGCGTGAGTTGGCGCTGAAGTCT
>CAZPWZ010000653.1:0-1734 GCA_964590675.1 uncultured Draconibacterium sp. | reverse complement strand
TTCTCTATTTTGATAATATTTCGATATCAAATAGTTTGATCAGGAGATATTTATGCCAACACATTACAATGGGAGTGCGGATCAGGTGCGTGCCCTGGACAGTTATATCAAGCTTACCCGGGCTGCCGATTCCATCAACAGCCGTCTCAACATTTCCCCCAGTATGAGCGAGCTTACCATCAGTCAGTTTGGCGTATTGGAAGCCCTTTTACACCTTGGACCACAGTGTCAGAATGTCCTGGGCAGTAAAATTTTAAAATCAAACAGCAATATGACAACGGTCATTGATAATCTGGAAAAACGCGGTCTGGTAAAACGGGAACGCGGTATGGAAGATCGCCGCATGATTACGATCTACCTGACCGAATCAGGCAAAGCACTCATTGAGAAGGTCTTGCCGCAACATGTTGCTTCGATTGCGAAACAGTTCGAGGTTTTATCCCCGGAAGAACACGAACAACTGGGAGAAATTTTACGAAAATTAGGGAAACAGGGGTAATTACTTTATCATTTTTATTTTTTGGAGGGATTTTTAATGTCTGAAAATAATGTTCACATCGCAGCTTTTGCTGGCAGTATTCGCGCGGGTTCCTTTAACCGTCATTTATTACGGATCGCCGAAACTCATTTACCAATAAATGCAACCATGGAAATTTTGGATTTATCTGAGATTCCCATGTTCAATGCGGATGTAGAAAAAGCCGGTTTTCCATCCGAAGTAATCCATTTCCGCACCAAATTACGGGATGCGGATGCAATCCTGATTGCCACACCCGAATATAATATTTCCATTCCTGGTGTGCTGAAAAATACAATCGACTGGGCTTCCCGTGGTGAAAATGGTATGCCCGGACCGCTCAATTTGAAACCTGTCGCTATCATGGGGGCCGGTGGTCGAACTGCGACAGCAAGGGCACAAAGTCATTTGCGTCAAATTACAAACCATTTGAATATGTACACGATCAATAAACCGGAAGTGATTATTTCCATGGTGCCAAATCAACCTTTTGATGCAGCCGGAAATCTGAACGACCCTGCCGCCCACCAATTAATTGCGGAATTGCTGCGCAATCTGGTTACATTTACACAAAAGATAAAAGCACCCATTACCGCATCGTATATCGCCAACTAGGCGTGGTGTCATATTATCGCTGTCTCGGGTCTATGATGATTGTTCGCTTGATGCTCCTGTTTGATTCCCGGAACTTTTTCATGAGCACACGCATTTCCGGGTCCGGTGCGAGCTGTTCATAATAATCATCGAAATGGTCATTAATCCATTTTCTGACCAGGATCATGGATTTATCGAAGGCCACGTCATTATTCAGGATGTGTTCATAGATTTTATTGGCTAACTCCGGCATCAAATACCCTGTTAGCACGTTTCCATACAGGAACATCGCCAGGAAAAACGTATTGCATTTCGTCAGGCAAAGTTGAAGGTGTATTAATGCAGGATAATATTTTTCCTGAAAATAGCAGAATTTGCCATAAAGATAATTGATAAATGGATCATCAGGGTCAGATTTTTTAGCTGCCAGCAGACGTTTGTCCTTCTCCCTGCTATACAATCCGGATGTCAATGCCGATGCAATCGTTGCTTCCACAGAATTGGGAAATTTTTCCTGAACGACAGGAATCATGCGTTGAATCTCATTGGTACGATGCGCTTCATCCAAAGCAAATAATTTCAATCGATACCAGATCGCAGTATTTGGATCCTGCCGGATCTGG
>CAZPWZ010000652.1:0-1736 GCA_964590675.1 uncultured Draconibacterium sp. | reverse complement strand
TGTCGTTGAGGATGGCGTATCCCTGAGCGGTAAAATTCGTATTCGTGATGGGATCGGTATAATGATTGTCCTGACCGGCTGAATTGACAATGATCTCAGGTTTGAAATCTTTCAATATGGGCAACACCATGTTATCAATGGTATACAAAAAGCCTTCTTCGCCCGTGTGCGGCGGCAGGGGGATGTTGATGGTTTTCCCGCGGGCGTTGGGGCCACCGAGTTCCTCGACATGTCCCGATCCGGGATAGAGGGTTCTTCCATCCTGGTGAAGGGAAATGAACAGTATATCGGGATCATGCCAGTAAATATCCTGCGTGCCATCCCCATGATGGCAGTCGGTATCCACGATGGCGATTTTTTTTATTCCATAATGATCGCGCAGGTACTCGATCATTATGGCCTCATTGTTTATATTGCAAAATCCCCTGTTGCCGTGAACACTTTTCATGGCATGATGTCCGGGTGGTCTTACCAGGGCGAAGGCCCTTTCCACTTCTCCTTCCAGCACCATCCTGGCCGCCTTTATGGCACCCCCGGCCGAAATCATGTGTGATTCGGTGGTCACCGTTTCCACATCGGGAAAACAAAAATGCGTGCGCATGACATCTTGAACAGAGGCGATGTCGGGCTTGTATTCCGTGATGCCTTCGACATCGAAGATACCCTCTTCCCGGAGCTGGTCCTGGGTATACAACAGACGTTCCTCACGCTCCGGATGAGAGGGAGTGATGGCCCAGTCGTAAGCCGTAAAAAAAATAAGTCCTGTTTTTCTGTTAGCTTTGATCATACCCGTTGTTACCTTACCCTCATGGTGCTGGTGACGCCCGGTTTGATCTGACATTTGACGCGGATGTCCTTTCCCGAACGATAATCATTCGTTACCATTTTGAATGAGGATGATTCAATAATTTCCATATCGGCATCATGAACCGTTGCACCAAGAGAGGTCATGTAATTTTTGAGATAAGCCCGCGCCCTGGTTTCCGCATCCTGAAGTGTGAGGGAGCCGCAAAGCTTTTCCCGGATTTCAAGATTGGGTACGATGAGCTGTCCCTTGATCGTATCGGCAAAGAGTTCGATCCCGAAAGTGGTCCGGGCGAGTGCGGCCCCGATGGCATTGGCTACCTCGAAATTCTCGGGCACAATGGCATCGATGTTAAATTGCCTGCTCAGGATGGTTGAAAATGCCCTGGCAGGACCCCCTACCAGATAGATTTTTTTCGGCTGGATCGTTTTACTTTCAAGCATTTCGTGTATGGTGTAAACGGGTTTGTCATTCAACATGGCAAGCATGAGTCCGGTTTCATGTTTTATTTTTTCAACGGCAAAGGTGATGACGCCGGAGGCCAATTCATCCGCCGACACCTTGTGCCTGGCTGCCAGCGCCGTGATACCGCTGATGGATCTTTCAACATTGGAATAGGAAAGAACTTTTTGATGATTGAGCGCGTCGACAAGAGACGGGACTTTACCACCATCAGCCATGGATTGACCCGCCCTTTCCGGACCCGCTGAATTAACTCCATTGGTTACCTTCAGCAGCGAATCACCACCGATACCTATGGATTTGCTGATAAGGGACCTGACCAGCGTAGGTGACCCGTTGATGGAGATACCTTCCTTTTCTATCAGGGGTGCGCCGGAAGCGAAAATGGCAATATCGGTCGTAGTGCCACCGATATCCAGGATGATGGAATCTTCCGTGATATGACACAGGGATATTATGCCCATGATAA
>CAZPWZ010000651.1:0-1746 GCA_964590675.1 uncultured Draconibacterium sp. | reverse complement strand
ATTATGGCGTGCAAAGCCTTTTCCATACTGCCGACGGTGGTAACACCTGGATAGCGGTTGGCGGCAATCTTGAGGAGTATCCCGATGGATCGGGGAACGGACCCTCGGTGAGATGTACAAAAAAGATGCAGTACAAGGGGAGCAAAGTTTACTTTGCCGGTACATCCAGCGGCCTTTACTCAACAAGAGAACTGAATGGTGACGCTACATTGTGGACCAGGGAAGGGGGTACCTCCATCGGGAATGTGATCGTTGACATGATCGATGCCAGGTCGACCGACGGTTTTATTGCTGTTGGAACCCATGGTAATGGCGTTTACAGCGCCTACTATAATCCTTCGGCCGGAATGGATGAATCATCCGGGAATCTGTCGCTCAGCATCGGAAATGTCAGCCCCAACCCGGTGCATGATGCCGCCTCTGTTGAAGTGGGCTCATCCACCAATGCCGCGCTGAAAATGACGCTGTATGCCGGTTCGGGGAAACTGATTAAGGAATGGCCAAATAAATCCATCCATGAAGGTAAACAAGTTGTTACCATTCATTTTGCAGCAATCCCGGCTGGAGTTTACTACCTGGTTATTGAATCCGGCAAGTCAGTTGCAGTGCAAAAGGTAGTTAAAGTGTCATAACTTCTTCCGGATTACCATTTTTTGCATTAAATGGTTTTGGTTATTTCGCAGGATGATGGTATAAAGCCCATCAGCGATGGGGCGCAGGTCGACCGGTATTTCAATTGTTCCGTTCACAGTGATCGTTTTTCCATGGTAAATATTCACCCCAAGATCATTGAAGATTTCAAGATGGCAGGAGATTTCAGTTAAAGTCCTGATGGTAATGGTAAAATGACCATCACTGGGAACCGGGAATATATTCACCTGGGCACCAGGATTTTCAACCGAACCTACCTCAAGAACATAAATGTGATTGGATGTATCGGATTCGCAGCCATTGATGGTTACCACGGTCCAGTACCATCCCGGTGCGGTTAAAGGCACATTATAGGATTGACCTGTGGCGCCTGAAACGGCTGTTCCATCATGGTACCACTGGTTTCCTGCAGGAGCACTTGATGTGAGCAGGTTTCCATTGGCTGTGATTACAGGCGTATCAGGTAAGGGATTCACGGTAATGCTGAGGCTCGAGCTGCCGCCGTTGCCGCAAATATTATTCCCGGCAACAGTGATCACCCCGGAAACCGCATTGTTATCAAAATCAACAGTGATCGCATTGGTCCCGCTGCCCGATGCAATGGTTGCACCGGCTGGTAGTGTCCATACATAGGAAATAGCTCCGGTTACCGGGTCAACTGAAAAAGGAACACCCTGGGTTCCGGCACACACTGGTGTAGTTCCTGTGATTGATCCTGCTGCAGAAGGCAGGTTGCTGACGCTGACATTGAACACCGACGGATTTTGTGCCGGGCAACCACTGGTATTGGTGTAGCTTACACTTACAGATTGGGCTCCGGCCGTATTCCATTGAACCATAATTGAGTTTGTTCCTGCGCCTGATACAATAGTTCCCCCCGTGGTGATAGTCCAGGCATAATTGCTCATCCCTGCCTCCGTGATGTAATTGTAATTGCCCGAGCCGATACAAATGGAGTTTGAACCAGTGATGGTGGGAACTGGCAGGGTGTTTACCGTCACTGCTAACGATGAGGTGGGCCCCGGTGAACATGCGTTGGTGCCGGCAACCGTCACACTCCCCGACGTTGCCGAAGGTGAATAGCTCACAGTTATG
>CAZPWZ010000650.1:0-1748 GCA_964590675.1 uncultured Draconibacterium sp. | reverse complement strand
TTCCTGCGGTCAAGTCCCTCAAATGCCTGTTCAAGCTTCCGGAACAATCCCCTGCGGCCGTCGACCCATTGCCTGGCCTTAACATTGAACATGGCTGCAACCCGAACAACCAGGCCATAAAGCACAATCATAAAGGTGTAGATCAGTCGCATAGGAATCGCCTCTTCTCTCTACTCTCTTATCAAATATTACAATTTCCCGTTACGTTTTCCCGTCACGTCTGTCACGTTACCGTCACGTCCGTTACGTTTTCGGCACTAATTCATATAGAACTCCTTCGGCACCCGCTTGTAAAGTGGAATGATCCAGCTAACCCTCACCGAATAGAACTGGCTGCTGAATTTACGGGTATCCTTTTTCCCGGTATCAAAATCACGCTCGCGGTAAGGATTCGTCCAGGCTTGCATAAATTCCAAACTAACCGAGAAGTTCACCAGGCGGGTATTGCTCAGGAACATATATCCGAGGGCGCCCGAAATGGCCATGCCCCCGTTAAGCCGGTCATACCCCTTCTTGTAATCGCCCAGCAGCTGGGGCGCCGTATTTCCCGGGTTATGAATGCGTATCTTATCATGGATGTAGCCTGCCCCGGCCAGGATGGTGAATCCGGAGTTGGGATTGGGCGCCAGCAGCGGGATCACCTTGCCGAATTTCGCGAAAAAATTATACCCGCGCTCATAATAAACCATATCGGCATAATAGCCGTTGGCATCGATGATAAAACCCAGTTCCGTGGAGATGATTGTAAGCAGGGAATCACTGTTTTTAACGCTCTGGCCAAACATGAAATTTCCCTCCACCCCGAACAGCCAGTTGTGCGCTGTTTTGAACATAATGCTCCCGCCGATGCTTGCATTGCTTCCGAATTGCTTCGCAAGGTCGCCTCCCGGGAACTGGTATCCGAATGTAGCCGAAATCAAAGGGGTGAAAATGGTGGAATCCCTGATATTCAGCTGGGCCAGGAGGCTGGTAAAGGCAAACAGGGAAGCAAGGGTCAGTAATGATAGTTTGCGGAACATTTGCGTGGAATTTTTATTTAAAAACGATAAACCAGTCCGAATGACGGATTAAAAGTGGTAACGACCTTTTTGATTTCATATTCAACCGGGGCAGAATAAACCGGAACATAATAGGTCAGCCCTGTCTTTGGGTCGTAAAGCTGCTCCGATCCGAGATACTGCGAGGGGTAACTCCGGTTTTTTGCGGGCCATCCCCCCAGGAGCCCGAAATTTAATTTCAATGCCAATTGCGATGTAACGGCGATTCCAATACCCACGGAGATACCATAGGCAAAACCGACTCCAAGGTTGACATCTTTTTTTATACCGGTGGAATCATAAGGATTTTGCGTGGTGAAATTATCACTGGATGAAACAATGGCACCAATCAACAGCTTGCCGTCCAGGTGGAGCCTTTTGATCTTCTTCATGTAAACCGGACCCAGCATGAGATAATGGTTGCTCCATGATCCGGGACCCAAAGTGCCGGTCGACCATCCATTGGGAACCAGCGAGGCTGTTGAATCATCCAGTGGATTTTGCTGGTACGTGTATTGTATGGCCATACCCAAATCCTTTTTCCCCATCCAGTCGAAGGTAAGTTGCAACTGCCAGCCGTTCGTGGCATAGCCTGCCTTGTCATTTTCCTTATCGACTGCGCTGTAATCACCCATGACCATGGCATAACCGGCAGAAATCTCCAGGCCCATGTTGCGGTTTTTGGCCTTCACAGGCTTTGAAGGATCTGTT
>CAZPWZ010000649.1:0-1755 GCA_964590675.1 uncultured Draconibacterium sp. | reverse complement strand
AATGTAAATGGACTGCCTATACTGAGATCAAATTAGCAGCATTTAATGAATAAATGCCGCAAAACCCAGGAGAACAACTATGAATTTTCCGAAAAATCTCTTTATTGCAGCCCTTTTGCTGATAATACTTTCTTCCTGTTCTCCCGCAGCATCAAAACAGGCCGATATTTCTCCCATCTCCAGTGAGCAACAACCAGCCATCCACCGGAAGCTTGAATATACCCTCATCAGCAGCATCATGGATGGCAGGATGGTTTTTATTGGCCAGGGTGGAGAGATTGATGGAAAAATAAATCCAGATTTGAAAGCCAATCCCGGTGATGAAATCAAAATCACCTTAATCAGTGGAGAGGGCGGCCTGCATAACTTCAAGATCGACGAGTTAAATGTTTTATCTGATGATGTAGTTGGTAAGGACAAACTCGTTACCTTTGAATTTACTCCTGATATGGATGGGACATTCGCGTATTACTGCGCCATTCCAGGGCATCGCCAGGCCGGCATGGAAGGAAATTTAATTGTTGGGAGCGGCGTAACATCCAGGCAGGCAGGTAAAGGCGACCAGAATACTGGAACCACGGGCTCATTAACGACTGGAGCCGGAGTCGAGGTTGAACCGGCAGATCCGGATGCAGTTGATATTTCCCGGGACCCTGGTGATCTTCCTGTACCGCCTGGCAGTCGTGGTCCCGAGAATGTTCGTGTAAACCTGGAGACAAAAGAAGTTGTCGGCAAACTTGCCGATGGCAGTACCTATACTTACTGGACTTTTGATGGCAAAGTTCCCGGTCCAATGATTCGAGTACGTGTTGGTGATACGGTCGAACTGCATCTCAAAAACGATGCCACCAGCATGATGATTCATTCCATTGATTTACACGCTGTCACCGGTCCCGGTGGTGGAGCAGTCATGACCCAGACCAATCCCGGGGCTGAGACGATGTTCACTTTCAAGACATTAAACCCTGGATTATTTGTCTATCACTGTGCCACTCCCATGGTGGCTGATCATATCTCGAACGGAATGTATGGCATGATCCTCGTTGAACCAGAACGCGGATTGCCAAAGGTTGACCGGGAATTTTATGTCATGCAAGGGGAAATCTATACCAGCCAGCCTTACGGAACAGAGGGAATGTTGACCAGTGACACCAAAAAATTGGTTGATGAAAATCCTGAATATTTTGTCTTCAATGGCTCATCCATGGCATTGGCCAGCGACACGCACGCATTACGGGCTAAAACAGGCGAAACTGTCCGGATTTTCTTCGGAGTAGGTGGACCAAACCTGACCTCATCCTTCCATGTGATCGGTGAAATATTCGACCGGGTTTATAACCAGGCATCCTTAACCTCCAATCCTTTGACTGACGTACAAACCACGCTCGTTGCGCCCGGCGGGGCCACCATGGTCGAGTTCAAACTGGATGTGCCCGGGCGTTATATTCTGGTGGATCATGCTTTATCAAGAATGGAACGCGGGCTGGCCGGTTTCCTCTATGCGGAAGGTGACCCAAAACCGGAAATTTTCAGCGGAACGCCTACCTCTGGCAGCGGGCACTAACAAAAATTTTTATGGAGATTCCGACAATTCCTTCTTCTCTTTTGATCGCTGACTTATTGCAGTTTTCACCACGGATGGTCAAACTATTCATAGAGTTGCGAGTGGGCTGTATCGGATGTTCCATGAATAGTTTCTGTACTTTGGAAGAGTTTTGCAGCCAGTACGGAATGGATTTGGAAACATTCATATCA
>CAZPWZ010000648.1:0-1755 GCA_964590675.1 uncultured Draconibacterium sp. | reverse complement strand
TTCATGCTTAGCAGCAAGCTCCAGTTCACATCAACACTGCCAAAGTTCTTCAAATAATTTGTGAAGAGTTCCAGGGTGGATGAAAGGTTGATGTTCTTTGCCAGGTCTTTATTAAAGTCGGCACGCAGGTAAGCTCCCAATTCCGATCTCATTTTCTTTCCCGGATCAACACCAAATGAACCCGCCGCAGATAATGCAGAGTCGTTTACAAAGGTAAACCGGCCCGAAGCAGGGGAGATGTAAAGATAAAACCAGTTTTTTGGGGCATAGGAAATACCAAGACCCACCACCACATAACCCGGAGCAAGGAATTTAGAAATAACCGTGCTGTCGTCAGGATAATTGAATCCGTTGGCAAACTGGCTCCTGAAATTAGCCAGAACGGTAAGATACCAGTGTTTGTTTTTATGCAGTTCATATCCGTAAGCGGTGGTGAGTTCAATCTTGTCGTTGGTCTTGTTGAAAATTGCCTCACTGGATTTCCCCTGAATATTGAATCCATAGCCAAGGTCGACAGTGTTTGCCCACACATGTTTTCCCTTCCGGTAATTTGCCTTGAAATTAAGATAGGTTGTAAGACCCATGGAATTCTGTCCTCCGGAGGCCCAGTTTGAGAAGGCTGCCTGTGTAAATGCAATGGACCCGCTTCCCCTGATGAGCCAAGGTTTTGCCACACTGTCGGGATTGACCTCGGACAGGACATCCTTTTTTGCTTTGGCCACTTTCTCGATCTCCTGGCCATACATTATTGAGCCCAGGAAAATAAATACGGTAAAAAGAATAAGCTTTTTCATTTCTGATAGATTAATATAGAGGGTTACTTTTTTAGTAAATCACGGATCTCGGTGAGTAATTCCTGGTCCTTTGTCGGTGCAGGGGGTGCAGCGGGAGCTTCAACTTCTTTTTTCCTGCTGAGGTTGGTCATACCTTTGACCATCATGAAAATGGCAAACGCCACGATGATGAAATCGACAACAGTCTGGATGAAATTCCCGATCTTCAGGGTCACAGCTTCATGGAGGACATTGCCGGTTGCCGGATCCATAACGGCATCCTTCATGGTGATAACGATTTGCTTGAAATCAATGCCGCCAACCAGCATTCCGATGGGAGGCATGATGACATCATTAACCAGGGATGCGATAATCTTTCCGAAGGCAGCCCCGATGATGATACCAACTGCCATGTCGACTACATTGCCTCTCATGGCAAATTCCTTGAAATCCTTCAGCATTTTCATATTGTTTGTTTTGGTCAAAGCAAAAATAGCAATGATTTAATAAATTAAACATATATTATCAAAAAAAAACGGGAGGATGCCTGAAAACATGCAAAGCAGGAATGGCGAACGGCGAAGATCAGCTAAGCCAATCCGCTCCAGCTGTGCTCAGCCTGGTCGCCGTCAGCTTTGGTAATCGTTACCAGTATTCCGGTCAGCAGTGCCATGCCGCTCACCCTGTCAATATTTGACGGGCCGCTTGCTGCCAGAATGTTCACGTTGACTCCCTTTGTCCGCCTGGCCACCTTCAGTCCGGAATGCTGATGACCCCAGCCATGCGGCAGTGCAACTGTTTTGGGTCCCAGGTCATCGCAGATCTGCATTGGAAGCCTGACCGCAGCCGTATCACTTTTCACGTCAACCTGGTCCCCGTCACATAATCCCAGGTCAAGGGCATCAGCCGGGGACATGTAAAGGTAATTGGTATGATCCGGTTCCCTGACGACGGCAATCGATGGACACCCAGCGCCTCATCC
>CAZPWZ010000647.1:0-1760 GCA_964590675.1 uncultured Draconibacterium sp. | reverse complement strand
TTTGATGAATTTGAAACGATGGTGAACCAGACCATCTATGTAAGTGCAACCCCTGCCGATTTTGAGCTACAGCAGTGCGAGGGAGTCATGGTGGAACAAGTGATCAGGCCGACAGGATTGCTGGATCCGTTCGTGGAGATCCGGCCAAGCCTGAGGCAGATTGATGACCTGATGGAGGAAATTGATCAGCGAAAGCAGAAAAATGAACGCACCCTGGTCACCACCCTCACAAAACGGATGGCTGAAGAACTGACAAATTATTTCACCAGGGTGGGCATCCGCTGCCGGTATATCCATGCTGATGTCGATACCCTTGAACGGGTGGAAATCTTAAGGGATTTACGCCTGGGAACTTTCGATGTCCTGGTCGGCGTAAACCTGCTCCGCGAAGGACTTGACCTGCCTGAAGTGTCCCTCGTTGCTATCCTGGATGCCGACAAGGAGGGATTTTTACGGTCGGAACGTTCCCTAACGCAAACAGCAGGACGTGCAGCACGCAATATCAACAGCAGGGTGATCATGTATGCCGACAAACTCACCGAGTCGATGAAACGGATGATGAATGAAACCAACCGGCGGAGGGAAAAGCAGATCAGGTACAACACGGTAAATAACATTACCCCTACCCAGATCGTAAAGAGCACCCATGAAATCATGGGACAAACTGCGGTTGCGAATGGAAAATCTCACACACCGGCAGCCTATATCGAAAAAGACTATGCAGATATTGCAGCCGATCCTTTAATTCAGTATCTTTCGAAGGAAAAACTGCAGAAAATGGTTAGTAAAAACCGCAAATCAATGGAAGATGCTGTAAAAAGCCTTGATTTTCTAGAGGCAGCGAGGCTGCGCGATGAACTGAAAGTTCTAACCGAAAAGCTTGAACAACTGACAACATAGCCTTGCAATACGCCGTATTGTAGTAGATAACTTTTTTTTTTTGTTAATATCTATTTTCTGCGGTTCATACATATTTGAATATATTTGCTTACCAAAATAAGATTCATGAAGAAAAAGATACTCGCTATTGATGATGAAAAGAGTATCCGGTTTATCATCGAAAACACGTTTAACAAGGATTTCGAAGTAACTTCGATCGGTAACGGCATGGATGCCCTTTTCTATTTGCAGACAGGGAATCTTCCCGATGTGATCATTTGTGATGTTGAAATGCCTGTTTTAAATGGGTTTGAATTTATCAGGAGAATTAGGGAAAGCGGCTTCTTTGATGAAATTCCGCTGATCATGTTATCCGGTAAAGAAGAAAGTGCCGACAAGATCAAGTGTTTTGAAATGGGCGCCGATGATTATGTTCTCAAGCCATTTAACCCCAAAGAACTCATTGCAAGAATCAAACGGCGGTTGGAATTTAAGGAATTGTATTCTCAAAGAAGAGGGAATTAGTTTATATGGATGAAATTGCTGTCACACCTTTGAATATCCTTTATATCGGGAATGATCAGCAAACCATTGATCTATTTCAGAAAAGTGAACTGTTCAAAGTAACACAACTGCCAAATGGATTGGCAGCGCTTTACTGGCTGACAAACAACCAGTTTAACCTGTTTGACCTGGACCAGGACAGCCGGTTTGACAAGGTTTACGCAGAAAACTACAAGCTTGATTGCATAATCAGCGAATTTATCCTGCCGGGCATTAACGGACTGCTTTTCTACCGGAAATTAAAGCTGAATAAAGTGCATCAGAAAACTCCTTTTATCATCATCTCCTTTTTCAGGGATAATGTGATCAAGCAGGAG
>CAZPWZ010000646.1:0-1768 GCA_964590675.1 uncultured Draconibacterium sp. | reverse complement strand
CACCCGCTGGTACTGGGATTTCGGAGATGGAATGACTTCGGGAGATTTTGAGCCGATGCATAATTATAACCAAGCCGGGAACTACACCGTTTGCCTGACCATGGTCGATTCAACCATATCCTGTACCAGCAGTTTCTGTACTGAAATCATTGTCGGCAATAATCCGGGTGACTGTCAGGCGATGTTTTCATGGGTATCGCAGGGTCTGACAGCGACTTTTACAGATCTTTCAACAGGCTCTCCGGATAGCTGGTTCTGGGATTTTGGCGATGGAACTTCTTCCAATGATCCCAATCCGGTTCATAGCTGGGCTTTGCCTGGAACCTATCCGGTGAGTCTTGCCATCCTGAGTAATTTAACCTCTTGTGAGAGTACCTTCTTTGCCGTTGTTACTGTTGGGGATACCCTGAATGATTGCCAGGCCGCCTTTTCCTATTCACTTTTTCATAGTCCCATCTGTGAATTCACCAATCTCTCAACGGGGCAACCCGATCAGGTAATCTGGGATTTTGGTGACGGAACCACGTCCAATGAATATGATCCAATCCATGTATGGGAGTTTCCCGGAGTTTACACAGTTTGCCTCAGTATCTACAACAGTATTACCCAGTGCGGAAGTACATACTGTGAAAATATCATGTTCGGAGATACCCTGCCCTCGTGCCACGCTGCCTATACCTACGAACAAACCGGGGATCTGACTTTTGCCTTTACAAACAACTCAACCGGAATGCTGGATCAGGTAATCTGGGACTTTGGTGATGGTAGCCCGTTTTCACATGAATACAATACGGAACATACCTGGGAACAGCCGGGAATCTATCACGTTTGCCTTGCCGTCATTAGCAATTACACCGGCTGCCAGGATGTGATGTGCCTCGACATTACCGTGGGGGATACCATTTCTGGCTGTCAGGCTGACTTTTCGGTCATTATTGAGTCCATTCCCGGAAACATCAATCACTATTTTTTCAATGATGAATCGACCGGCACCAATATTACCAACTGGTACTGGGATTTCGGCGATGGCACTATATCGTTTATCCAGAACCCGGATCACACTTACACAAACAGTGGAACCTATCAGGTATGTCTTACGGTCAGCGGTGAAGGCAATGGCGGTTATTGTTCCTCCACCACCTGTTACACATTTACAACACCGGCTTATTACAACCTGGGCGGACAGGTATTCGCTGGTAGCTTCCCGATCAACAATCCATCCAATACAGGAGATACTGCCCTTGTAAGATTGTACAGGAATGAAGGAAATCTGTTATCTGAAGTGCCAGCAGGCACCTTTTACGAGTACGGATATTACTTTTTTGTGGATGTGCCGGAAGGCAACTATGTGGTTCACGCAGAACTCACTCCCGGATCAGTCTCCTATAAGTCATATCTTCCGGCCTATACTGGCGAAACCCCGAACTGGCAGCAGTCACAATTCATCAGTCTGAATACGTCCGATATTTTTGATGCCAACGTGTTTATGCCTGAACTTTCGCAGATCAGTTCCGGACCCGGAACCATCAGTGGAAACATTAACTGTCTGGAAAATACATATGTCGACTTCGCCCGGCGGATTGTTTTCCTGAAGCAATCGGGAAACATCATAGCCTACACTAACACCAATGAAAACGGTGAATTTATTTTCAACGGTCTTGCACTCGGAGCCTATAGCCTTAAAGCAGAGATTGCAGGAATGTACAGCCAGACACTGGAGGTTAACCTTACAGAATACGGAAATCAGGCATTGAACAATCTGCTGCTG
>CAZPWZ010000645.1:0-1768 GCA_964590675.1 uncultured Draconibacterium sp. | reverse complement strand
TCTTTCATGGTCACGCGACCTGGCAGTTCGGCGATATTGCGTTTGCGGGTGACGGTCAATTTTGCACCCGGCGTCATATTTTCATTGACGTGGCTGGCAGGCAGGTTTAACGCCAGGGAAGGCCGGTCACTGAAATCATCATAAAGCGGTGACACCGGTTGAACGTGATCAAAGGGATTATCGGCAACGGAAATGGCAAATATTTTGATTGCATCATTGTCAGGGAGTTGAAGCGAATTACTAACCGGTGAAGCTTCCAGGGCGTATTTGAAAATGTATCCATAACGGTATGGGAGGTTGATGGTGTCCCTGTGCAGGTGGGTTGCAACCCATGCAATTTCATCGCGCCTGATAAATCCTTTATCCAATCCATTGATGCGTCCGAGCTTGTCCCAGCGGCGGTTGTCAAACTGCCCGATGTTGCCTTGATATTTCTGAATCCGGAGTGCCGATTTTTCTCCGCCGACCTTAAATATGCCGGTCGTATCGGTTAATGCGGCTGCCAGAATGTAAACATGGTTGAAATTTCCGGTTTTCGGGAGGGTAATTTTTTGTCCCCTGCACGAAAGGACATTATTTTTTCCATCTGCTACCGGGCCAAGGTTGAACTGCACCCCGTCGACTGTGATGGTTTGCGGGAATAATTCAGCCGGAATAGCCGGGCCCGCATTTTCGAACCGGCCGTTCTTCTTGTTTTTCTCGCTGCTGATCACATCCTGGTCATAAGGGATGGGTAGTTCGATGGAAGTTGCTTCAATAAGTTTCTCAGCCGGGGCTTCCAGCTGAACTGAAAAACTGCGGATGGCAAATTTCTTCATGTCGATTACCAATTTTCCGTTTTTCAGGGTTACATCTCCCAGAAAACGCTCCTGGCCATCGGTCTCCCATGCTTTAATGATTTTTTTTGACAAGGTAACTTCGACGTTCTGAATGTCTTTTCCGGTGAGTTCCTGCAATCGGATGATCACCTCCTTGCCGTTTTCGGCCTTTTTTACCGACCGTATATCGACCTGCTGTGCGGATACTTTTCCGAATGAGAATGTTTTTCCCAATGTTCCGGGATGCTGTGAGGCCCGGAAAATCCTCAGCGGCTGATTCATCATCCTTCCCTGCCATTCAGATAGTCCGGCACGCCAATCGCCTTTGTGACTGTAGATGCCGTACACCATCTCGTGAATGCCCCAGTCCTGCGTTGCCTGATCGTGATAAAAATTGGTGGTTGGCGTGAAGAGCAGCGTCAGCCTCAAGGTAGAGTCATTCGGTTTGTCGGAACCGAACTTCGAATCTTCCAGGATGGTAATGCCAAAGGTTCCCGATTTATCTGTGAGGTCGAACCACTCCCTTGAGGGAACCTCATATTTTTTTTCGTTGTTGTTTTCGCGTTCCTGGGTGCCAAGTCCGAGGTTATAGGTTGCCTTGGAATTTTTTGCTGTGAGGGGAAAACTGGCCTTCAGGCTGACCCCGCGCGACTGCCAGTGAATGGTGTTATGGACGATAACTTGTTCTTTGCCTGCTGCGAGCTGGACATACTGGATGAACAGGGAATTTCTCGCATTGCGTTCGATTTTCAGGGTGGCGCGGATTGGACCATTCTCAATCAATGTGATTTTGGCCGGACCCGCAACATATCCCAGCGGTGGTTTTTTCCGGTCATTCCAGTCCATGTTCCAGGCCGGCCAATAGGCCGGATGCTCTTTTTGAAATTCCAGGCGGGCCGGGCCGGATAAAAGCTCCTTACCCAGTTTTTTATCTATGATGCTGGAAAT
This sequence comes from uncultured Draconibacterium sp., assembly GCA_964590675.1. Classification (GTDB taxonomy): domain Bacteria; phylum Bacteroidota; class Bacteroidia; order Bacteroidales; family FEN-979; genus CAIVAT01. The sequence goes on along the minus strand of CAZPWZ010000645.1, from coordinate 2 downwards.
AT
>CAZPWZ010000644.1:0-1773 GCA_964590675.1 uncultured Draconibacterium sp. | reverse complement strand
GACAACAAAATAATACCCGCACGTTTTGTCATTTTTCCTTCTTTCCAAAATATTGCTTTTTCTCAAAGGCTTTATACAATCCCAGTGAAACAGCTCCACCAATCAATGCGATTATAAAAACACCTGCAATTCGTTTCATAGTTTTTTGTTCTTTAAGTTTAACCAGGTATAATTGTTCAAAAACGATGCAATCCTGTTGATATTTTCATCATCGTTGTTAAATACTGTTAATCTCCTGTTAAAAAATCGTTAAAGAATTTGCTGGTTTTTCTTCACCTTTTGGGGGTATCCCTGATTAACAGACAACAGAATACCCCAAAGGTTGTATTAAAAATTAAAAAAAATGAAAACCATGCTCATAATCATGATCTTAACAGTGTCGATACGATGTTTGGCACTTTGTTTACCAACATGCTCATCAGGGGCAAAACATAACGAAAATCGTGCCAATTTAGATTCGATAAAAATAGAAAGTCAAAATGTCAGCGTTATTTTTTGGAATGTTGAGAACCTTTACGACCCCTACGATGATACCACCAAACTGGATGATGAATTCACCTCAACCGGGGCCAAACACTGGAGCTGGACCAAATTCAAACGCAAGTTGAATTACGTTGCAAAAACCCTGGTGGCTGCCGGAAAATGGGAAGCGCCGGCCATTGTGGGATTGTGCGAAGTGGAAAACCGCTATGTCATGAACAAACTTATTTATGAAACACCACTGAAGAGATGGAAGTACAAATGTGTTCATCACGAATCACCCGATCTGCGGGGAGTTGATGTGGCATTATTGTACAGACCCGATCAATTCACAATCCTGACCAGCCGCTGCGTCAGCATCCGCTTTCCATTCGATACAACTGCTCAAACCAGGGAGATCCTGATGGTAAGTGGCATTGTCCTGGGAAGGGACACGCTTACCCTATTTGTAAATCACTGGCCCTCAAGACGCGGCGGATTTCTTGGCTCACAGCCGCGCCGGAACTGGGTGGCTTCGGTGTTGCACAAACTGGTTGATTCGGTCCGGCAATCAATTCCGGCAGCCAATATCCTGATCATGGGTGATTTCAATGACGAACCGGAAGATGAAAGCCTGAAGCATGTGCTGGGGGCGCACACCGGAATGGTTCCTGCTTATCGTGATACCCTCTTCAACCTCATGGGAATCCGAAATAAAAAACGGCCTGAGGGTACACTCAAATACCGCGATCAATGGAGCACCTTCGACCAGTTCATTGTTTCAGGAGCGCTGCTGCAGGGATTATCGGGACTGTGCTCCGGAACAGAGGATGTAAGCATATTCAGGTCTGATTTCCTGCTTGAGGAGGATCCCGTCTATTTCGGTGAAAAATTAAACCGGACCTACACTGGGCCGCGTTATCACGGGGGATTCAGTGATCATCTGCCGGTGAAAGTGACAATATCCAGGGTGGAAAAATTTCTATCCGGTACTCAATTGGATAAATGAGCGGCTAAATCATTATTTGCGGGTTATCCCCATACCCCTGCGATTTTCGCATCACAGAACTTACAGGAGCCGGCCTTCAAATTATTGTTAAGGATGGTGAAGCCTTTGCGTTCGATCACCACTTTTTTGCATGAAGGACAGTAGGTGTTTTCAGCCTGGGTGCCTGGAACATTTCCGATGTAAACATAGAGAATGCCGGTTTTCAGGGCAATTTCACGCGCTTTGATCAGTGTGGCAAGCGGGGTGTATGGGAGGCTTGTTAATTTGTAGAGGGGATGGAACCTGCTGAAATGCAACGGAGTGTC
>CAZPWZ010000643.1:0-1779 GCA_964590675.1 uncultured Draconibacterium sp. | reverse complement strand
TTTTACAAAACGTCAGACTGGAAACGGGCGTATAAATTTGAGTTTACCGAAGGCTGGTGCGGGGGCTGTTTCACGTCCTTGGCATTTAGTCCTGATAAAAAGAATTTCTTTATGGCTTCTCACAATGGGCCGGTAAAAAAATACAATCTCGAAAATGGTCAACTGATAAAACAGTTTATTGATAAAGTGGATGAATTACGGGCGTTGGTAATAAGCCCGGATGGAAAAAAACTTATGGTGGCCGAAGATACATTGGTCACACTCTATGATACCGAGTCGGGAAAAATGATCCAAAAAATTGACCCTAACCTGACCGAAGAGATAAACGAGTGTGCTTTTACCTTAGATGGTAATAAGGTCTTGATCACCAGTGATGATAACACGATTACAATCTGGGATCTTGATAAAAATAAGAAGGCAGGACTGCTAACCGGATTCTTGAATGACCGCGACAAAGGAGGGCTCACGTACGATCAGGACAACTACTGGGATGCCGGCATGGCAAAATATGTTCGATTCAAAAACTACCTGATGATTTCAAAGAATGGAAAGGAACTCATCAAAGGAAAATTCGGAACCAAAGTAAAGCGTTGGGATATCGCCTCAGGAAAAGCGCTAATGGAATACACAGGGCATAAAAAAGCAGTGCTTTGCTATGATCTGTCCAGCGATGGTAAACGCCTTGTTACCGGTGGTGGTGACGGCAAAATAATTTTATGGGATACCCAATCCGGTGATTCGATCCAGACCATTCAATCCTATCGCCATCCGATTCTTGACATTCACTTTAATGATGATGAAACTGAGGTAACTACATCAAGTTGGGATGCCACAATGAAAATTCACGATCTCAAAACCAAAAAACTTCTTCGGTACTGGGAGTTTAAAGAATTTGGTTCCGCCTACACTATAGGTTGGGGACCAAACGACCTCTATCTCCTCTCAGCACAACACAAGGAGCTTACCATGTGGGAAATAGATTCACAAGAACCGGTTAGGAAGTTCATTGGCCATCAGGATCAGATTTCTTCACTGCAACTGAGCGCTGATCAAAAGACCTTACTCACAGCAAGCTGGGATGGAAGCATTCGCCTGTGGGATATTGGCACCGCACTGATGACTACAAAATTGAAAGGTTCCGGAGCAGTACATGTTGCAATTTACAGTGCCGATGAAAAAAGTGTTTATTCGGCCGGAGCCGACCGTGTAATTCGGCTCTGGGATCTCGCTACTTCAAAAGTGGTACGCACCTTTGAAGGACACAATGCCGAAATCACTTCGCTCGTTCTTAGCCCGGATAATAAAATGCTGATCAGCCACAGTGTAGATGGTGTCACTAAATTCTGGGATCTTAATTCAGGCAAAGAATTTTTTGAACATATTCACTTTGGAGAAAAAGAATGGATGGTTAAAAATCCCGAAGGATATTTTAATGGCACGCAGGATGCCCGCCAATACATTCACTTTGTCAATGGCATGAAGACTTATAGTGTGGATCAGTTCTTTGATGAATTCTATCGGCCTGATTTGTTGCCCAAAATATTTCAAAATCGCGGCAACGAGGAATACAAGGTCATACAAGGAAAACTAAATACCTCGCCACCTCCGGGAGTAAAAGTTGCCACAGTGCCCGGTCCGGACGCTACGCAGGCAGAGGTATTGATTCGCATTACCGATACTGGGAATGGAATTGATAACGTAAAACTGTTTCACAATGGAAAAAGTATACCCATTGATAGAGCAGGTTTAAAACTTCCGACCCGCAAAGGGGAGAGCACT
>CAZPWZ010000642.1:0-1781 GCA_964590675.1 uncultured Draconibacterium sp. | reverse complement strand
GGAAAAATGGGAAGAAAACCCAGCAGGCGCCCGTAATAATTGCCAAAATCCATTGCCGGGATGTGAACCGTGCGAAAAATGCCGGAATGATGTCCATGATACACCCAAGGAAAAGATAGTTCAATGCCATAAAGGGATCATGAAATCCCAACCCGGGCAACAGGAGCAGGGAGGCAGCGCCTATGCCAGATAAACTGGCTGCAAATGGGAATTTTGACAATCCCTTGCCGGTAACGATCAGTGCAACGAACAGCAATCCCTGTTTGCCAGGCAATTGCATGGGCATCCGGAGTTTTGCATGCAGCATCACAGCTATCATGCCAAGTCCAAGCAGGAAGATGATCTCCACGGCCGAAGCTACCGAACTATTCGGAAATGCTTTTGATATAGTCTTTTGAAGCGGACTCGTATGCATATGGAAGATTGTTATCTGTTTTCTCTGCTATGAGTGTAATCTTCCCGCCTATCATCCCCGGCCTGCACCATTCGGTTATCCGGATCATGGAGGAAAGATCGGGCACGGGGAGGTTTTTTTCGGTTACCCGGTCAATGTCAACCAGTTCAAGGAATTCACATATTGTAAAATCCCCGGTTGTTTCCCTTAGATTCCTCGACCAAAGCAGTCTCCCGTCATTCCCGCCGGCACGAAGTCCAACAGCCGCCAATGAACCAATGACCCCAATCCTTGCATTCAGGAATCCTTCAAGGTAGATTGAGGTGTTCACGATCAGACGATAAGCATCGTTGATGGTCAGGATCTCTCGTTTGGCACGATTCCCGTAATCCATGATGGCAGGGGTGATCTCGTTGGCAGGGGCAACGCACAAACCGGCATCTGAATCAAAGGCGCTTTCCCTGATCAAAAACTCTTTAGCGTGCCTAATAAGATCGGCTATATCACCGGTACATGTGCCGGCCAGACAAGCTGAACTGTTGTGTGATGTAAAAGGAATCCTGCGATCAGCCAGCAATTGGTGCCGGGTGACCGACCTCATCCTGAACAAACCTGCGTCAACAAGCGAATGGCCAAGCATGCGGGCATGATGACCTGTACCCCTGGTTTCCAGGTTGTCGGTGTCATCAATGCCGATATATAGATCCATAATTAGAATTCCTTGTTATGTGCAAAATAAAGGAATATTTCCGAATGGTACTATATGGCATATCGAAGTTAGAATCGGTTTAAATTGACCGGTATGATTATTTTACGATCAGTTTCCCGCTTTCCGAAAAATTTCCGGCTGTCAGCCTGTAAAAATATACCCCTGCCGAAATTTTTGATCCGGTAACCGAAGCCATATCCAGGGTGAATGTGTTTATTCCCTGATTCATGATTCCGGGCGAATAGTGCAGTATTTTGGTCCCAAGAAAATTGAATACGGCGACCTCGAGGCTGGATTGTTTCGGGACTTTAACAAGAAAAGTAAAAAGTCTATCCGAGGGATTGGGAAATACCAGTACATTCCTGTTCCCGGACATCTGATCCAGGAAAGTTTCATCTATACCGGTAAAATAGGGTTTCGGAAGTTTCGCAGTGGTATACAACCTGTATTCTCCGGCCTTTAAGGCAATGGTTGCGGCCGGATCCGTGACATTGAGCGAGTCGCCGGTGTAAAATTCATACCACATGCCGGGTTTGGTAAAATCAGGAATGACATCCAGGTTAACAACATCGAAGTTACCCAGGACGGTAACAGCCATCGTTTCATGTTAAAGCCAGAGCCGATTGCTGTTTTTCCTCACATCCAGGGTAAACTGGCTGGTCGAAAAAACAGGTTGTT
>CAZPWZ010000641.1:0-1783 GCA_964590675.1 uncultured Draconibacterium sp. | reverse complement strand
TATTGGGACCCAAGCGCCCATGAAACTTCATTGGTGCCTTGTAATTCCTGTGGTTCGCCATAGTCTTCTGCATCAAACAGGACAATGTCGACTCCAAGCCCCGGGTCGTGAAGGCTCAGTTGCCTTGCGATTTCAAGCAGGACCCCGACACCGCTGGCTCCATCGTTGGCAGCAGGAACCGGTTTCTTTCGGTTGGCCGGATCAGGATCATGGTCAGCCCATGGCCTTGAGTCCCAATGTGAACACAACAATACCCTGGAAGTGTTATCCGGATTGAAACTGGCAATGATGTTTTTCGAATCGAGCATTGTGCCGTCAAATGCGCGCAGTTTTGCCTGTTGAACAATTACATTGGGCGTAAAACGCCTGAAAGATGCTTCAAGCCATAAAGCACAAGCTTTATGAGCAGTTGTGTTGGGCACTCTTGGTCCAAATGCAAGTTGCCTTTCTATGTTTTTGTAAGCAGAATCAGCATTAAATTCAGGGACAAATACATTTTTAGCTTCAACGGCTTTGTTTTCATCCGTTACTGTGGTATTGGTATTGTTCTGACATCCAGACAGTGTTATGACAAAGAGGACAATTGTCAGTTTCGCGATCAGTTTATTTTTTTTCATTGGAGATTTACTACAGGTTGAATAGTTCTGTGTTTTGTCCGAAAGTTCCACTAAAAACAAAATCATTTGCTTTTATTCGCTCCCTTTTTGAGATTTCCATCTTTTTTAGATTTTCATGAAGAACTTCCGGATTGCCCAGGTAGCCAATGGCAATTGCCGTTGCAACACTAAAATGCTCAGGTATATTGAAAAGTTTCACGGCTTCTGCGACATTAAACCCTCCCATCTGGTGAACAAAGAGACCCTCAGCAGTTGCCTGAAAAGTCAGATTGGCAACCGCCTGACCCAGATCATAATCTGCTGAATTGTTGTGTTCTTCTTTGTTGTTTGTCTTTTTTGTCATTGACAGCATCAGTATTGGAGCTGTAACTGCCCAGAGTTTGTTGAATTCAACCAGGGTACTGAATATTTTATCATAGGTGACAGAACCTTTTTCTCCGATCATGAATCTCCAGGGTTGTAGGTTTGAAGCCGAAGGGGACCAACGTGCTGCTTCGAAAATTCGCCTGAGCTTTTCGTTTTCGACCGGGAGTCCGTTAAAAGCCCGGGGTGACCATCGGTCACGAAGCAAATCCGATATCGGAAAATCGTTTGATGCTGTTTTGATATTCATTTTTTCTGATCTTTAACAAAAAAAGTGCCCTATAGGTTTAATGGAACCTGAAATCAGAAAACGAGCGTAAAAACAGCCCCTTCTCCAGGTTTTGATTTTACAGTGATGGTTCCTTTGTGCAGGTGCATGATCTGCCTCGATAAACTTAACCCGATCCCCGATCCTTCTTTTTTGGAGGTGAAAAATGGCATAAAAACCTTATCAAGTATATCCGGTTTAATTCCGGTGCCATTATCAGCAAAGTCGATGCATGGTCTGCCATTGGCGTTAAAGGATGCTGTAACTGAAATCTGAGGCATTCTCTCGTCTTTCACAGCATCAATAGCATTAAGCAGCAGGTTAATTACCACCTGATCTATCAGATCAGGATCCGCTGTAAGCATAAGTTCTTCGGGAAAAACCCTGACATTGCATGTGATGCTGTATTTATCCATCTTGGGTTTCAGTAAAACATGCGCCCTGTCGAATAGTTCTCTTACGGGGAAATATCTGAAATTCGGCCTGGGAATCCGGGTCAGGTTTCGGTATGTTTCGACAAAGGTGAGCAATCCCT
>CAZPWZ010000640.1:0-1790 GCA_964590675.1 uncultured Draconibacterium sp. | reverse complement strand
GTTAGCTCAGTTGGTTTAGAGCATCGCCTTGACAGGGCGGGGGTCGTGGGTTCGACTCCCTCACATCCCACAAAAAAGCACTGGCAATCAGTGCTTTTTTTGTTTTCCGGTTGCCCGGATTAATTTTCATTTTTCATGCGTATACTTTGAGGCAAATTTTCCAACCAGCAGGGCAATGATGATGGCGATATAAAGCTGTCCTGAGATAGTGATCCAGATGGCCAGGGAACGGGAATAGGGCTTCAGCGGGAGAATATCACCATAGCCCAGGGTAGCCAGTGAAACAAAACTGAAGTATATGGATTCACCCAGGTGCGTTATCGAGGATGAATCTTCAGGTGCCTGAGGAATATTAAATGCGGCCGGATCCTGGTCCATGATGAATGCAACGAATATGGAGTAGATCAACCCGATCAGCAGGTAACCGATCACTGAGCCCAGTATCACCTTAAGATTCACTTCATTTGATATGGCAACCTGCCTGATCAGGATTACCGCGATGATGATAAAAAAGATGATGCTCAATAACTTTGAAATCGGGGTAAGTATCCAAATCGAAAACAGGCCGGCAATCCAATTCATGCAAAAGGCAATTATGGAAAAGACAAGAATTGCTTTTACCTTCTTATCCAATGAGAAAATTGCCGAAAAATAGAGAATCGTATAAACGATCCTGGTACTTTGTGCCTGCCAGTCCAACGGAAGCAACGGCAGGAGGAAAATCGCAAAAACCAGGGTCGACAAAAGAATGATCCCCCAAAAGGTCTCAGACGGAAAAAACATTTTCTTCATAGGTTGTAAGTTGGTTTGAAATTATTTTTTTTGCGGGAAAACAAAATAGGTTTGGCTTGAAACCGAACAAATTTTTAATTGGTTGTACCTGAAAACGATAATGTATGGTCATCCCGTAATCGCCTGTCTAATTAATACTATCCGGGGGTGAGATCCATCCGCCACCCAGTGCCTGGTAAAGCTTAACGGTTGAGGTCAGCTGCATCTGCAGGGCTTCAGAGGCCTTGAGCTGTGAACTGAACAAGGACCTTTGCAGATCCAGGACCTCTAAATAGCTGGTCAGTCCTCCGTCGTACCTGATCCACGACAGTTTTACTGCTTCCTGTGCCGCCTTTAACTGTTCCTTGCGAAGGAGGAATTCATGTTGATAGGTATTCACGGAAATCATGGCATCCTCAACCTCCCGCAGCGCAACAAGAAATGAATTTTCATAATCGCTTAATAATTGCATCGTTCGCTCCTGTTCGATTTCGATCCGAAGTTTGTTGGACTTGTTGTTGAAAATTGGTCCAAGCAACTGGCCACCCAGGGCAGCAAATCCTGCAACAGGGTTAAAAAAGTTTAATCCAGTATTCAGACTGATCGTAAAGGACGGATACTTAAGCGCCTCTGCAGCCCCGATCCGCTCAGTCTGGGCATGGAGCAACCGTTCGGCCATCAGCAGGTCGGGGCGTCTATCAAGCAATTCCGATGGCAACCCGGCGGGAAGTTCCGGCGGGAAAACCTGCTCTTCAAGTTTGAGTCCACGGGTTATCAACTGCGGTGGTTTCCCCATGAGGATGCTGATGGCATTCTCCACCTGCCTGCGCGACCTCGTAAAAGTTTGCATGGCTGTAAGGGCTTCCAGGAGCTGGATATTCGCCTGGTTAAGGTCTACTTCACTGACAAAGCCTCCTTTGTAACGGGCCTGTACGATGGCCAGGTTTGATTCCCATGTTTTGGCAGTCTGCTCCGATATGATCAGCCGGTTATCCAGATCCCTTAATGTAATATAGGCG
>CAZPWZ010000639.1:0-1798 GCA_964590675.1 uncultured Draconibacterium sp. | reverse complement strand
TTTTTTACCGCCTGCGAGCGAAAGATCGATGAACCTTCCGTAACGAATGGATCGGCTGATTTTACCCGCTTTGTCACCATCGGTAATTCAATGATGGCCGGAGTAGCGGATGCTGCGCTATATAATTCCAGTCAGAAAAATTCGATTTCGAATCTGATCGCAGAACAGTTGAAACTTTCCAATGGCGGCAATTTCGTGCAGCCGGTGATCAACAGTGAATATGGTTTAGAATTCCCCGGATCAAGGCCCAGGATGGTTCTTGGTTACGCCGTTGATTGCAAGGGAATTACCTCGCTCGCGCCTGTTCCTTATATTGGAACACGTGATCCGCTGGCGCCAATCGGATACCAGGTCAATAACCTCGCCATCCCCGGGGCCAAATCATTCCATATGCTTGCCCCTGGTTATGGTAACGCCGCCTTTTTAGCACCACCGGTACGGGCAAATCCGTATTATGTCAGATTCTGCACAGAACCCACCAATCCCGATTTCATGGTGATCAATGAATTCGCGAAACTGAATCCGACTTTCTTTGCTTCCTGGTTAGGCGATAACGATGTGTTGTCCTATGCATTAACAGGAGGAGTAGGCGATACGAACACGAACCCGGCATTATTTCAGATGGCAATGGGTGGTGTTCTCCAGGCACTCACAGCAGGCGGAGCCAAAGGCGTTATTGCCAACATTCCTGACATCACAGCCATTCCGTTCTTTACAACAGTGCCTTACAATTCATTGGTGCTTACACAATCACAGGCTGACTCGGTGAACATGGCCATGACACTTTACCAGTTGCCATTTAAATATACAGCCGGACCGAATCCTTTCCTGGTTGCCGAGCCTAATTCCCCGCATCCGCTTTTCAAAGTAAGGCAAATGCAACCCGGTGAACTGGTATTACTCTCCGTTCCCCAGGATTCCATGAAATGCAAAGGGATGGGAATCATCAACCCGGAAACATTCATGCCTTATCCTATTCCGAGCCAGTATGTTTTAACTGCCAATGAGATCTACAATATTACAACTGCAACTGCAAGTTACAACCAGATTATCAAGGGGCTCGCTTCAACCTTCAATCTCGGCCTGGTCGACATGAATACAAAATTCGTTGAACTTCAGAAAGGTATTGTATGGGACGGTATCAAAATGAATGCAAAGTTCATTACCGGAGGCGCCTTCTCCCTCGATGGGGTGCATCTTAATCCACGCGGCTGTGCACTGGCAGCAAATTATTATATCGATGCAATCAACCAGAAATACGGAAGCACGATTCCGCATGTGAATATCACCAATTACCCGGGAGTTATTTTCCCGTAAAGTAAAGCAGGTTAAATTAAATAAATAAGCCGTTCTCATTCAAAACTGGGAACGGCTTATTTGCTTCTATATTCCGGCATTTCAGCCTTTGAGAAACCGGACCATTTTCATCACGGCCTTTCCCCGGTGACTGATTCCATTTTTCAGGTAGGCGGGCATTTCAGCAAAAGTTTGATGTTGTCCGGCTGGCAGAAAAACAGGATCGTAGCCAAAGCCATCCGAGCCCCTGCGTTCCCTGGTAATAACACCATCTACCCGTCCTTCAAAGGTATATTCCATCCCTTCGGAGATGAGGCAGATCACACAACGAAAACATGCGTTGCGGTTATCGTTTCCGGACAATTCGCGGAGGATTTTTTCAACATTATCATCAAAGCTGCAACCCTCGCCGGCATATCGTGCCGAATAAACCCCGTGTCGCTTATCCAGGGCATCGATCTCAAGCCCGGTATCATCGGCAAAACAATTCTTTCCGGATTGC
>CAZPWZ010000638.1:0-1804 GCA_964590675.1 uncultured Draconibacterium sp. | reverse complement strand
CCTCGCCTGATGTCAACTCCAGCCGCTTTTTCAGAAGAATGATATCATAGGGGGTGAGAATGATGCTGATGCCTCTGCAGCACCGTGTAAAACAAATGACGTCTTTATGACACCGAAACTGGAACTGACTTTCCAGGCCCAGTCGAACCGGTTCAATGCGGGCCTGTTTGTCATGATGATCCTTACTCATATTTCATTTCCTTTCAACAACCTCATAATTTTTCAAATTTATATCGAAGCGACGATGTAAAGTCAATGTAATCATTCTCAGGCGTCGTAAAAGTCCAATTGTAAATTTCATGGCTTTATGATAAACTAATTGTTTATTCAGGATAATTGTCTTGATAAATGAAGCCGATCCGATTATTAGGCCAAAAGATCTTTTCGGCATTCACGAAATTGACAAAGTCATCACTTGCAAGGGGGCGCCCATCGACATCGTACCGTTAAAAACCGAGATGCAGACCCGGTCCAATCAGCTGAGACATCAGGGGAAAACCATCGCGTTTGTTCCCACGATGGGCTATCTTCACGAAGGCCATCTGTCGCTCATGCGGATGGGCAAAAGCATGGCCGATACTCTGGTGGTCAGTATTTTTGTGAATCCCACGCAGTTCGGGCCCGGGGAAGACCTTGGCACCTATCCCAGAGACTTTGAACGCGATCAGTCTCTTTGCCGGAATGAAGGGGTGGATATTCTTTTTTATCCCACAGCAGCGGAGATGTACGGCCCCCGATTTCAGACATTCATTGCCCTGGAAAAGCTTCCGCTTCACCTCTGCGGCATCTCGAGGCCGGTTTTTTTCAGAGGGATTGCGACCGTCGTGACCAAACTGTTCAATATCGTCAAGCCCCACACAGCCATATTCGGCCAGAAGGACTATCAGCAGGTCATGGTCATTCGGCAACTGGTTCAGGATCTGGACCTGGACATTCAGATCACCGGCGGCCCTACGGTCCGGGAATCCGACGGACTTGCCATGAGCTCCCGCAATGCATACCTGAGCGCATCCCAAAGGCCATCCGCCCTGACCTTGTATCAGGCTCTTTGCCAGACCCGGAGCCATATCGAGAACGGACTGACGGACGCCAAAGCCCTGATCCGGTCGGCTTCCGACCTGATCCTTTCTTTTCCCGAAACCGCCATCGACTACATTGCCCTCAGCGATCCAGATACCCTGGAGGACATTCAAACCATCGACAAGCCCGCAGTCATGGCGCTTGCCGTAAAAGTGGGGAAAACCCGCCTGATCGACAACATGATCTTATCGCCTCAACGATAATTATTATAAACTTCCCGAAGGCCACCGAGCGGGAACTCAATTGATATGAAACAAGGAGAACTCATGAGCGAAAAATTCTTTTTTACTTCTGAATCCGTAACCGAAGGACATCCTGATAAGGTTGCGGACGCGGTATCGGATTCCATTCTGGATGCCATTATAGCGCAGGATAAAAACTGCCGGGTCGCCTGTGAAACACTGGTCACCACCGGCCTGGTATTTATTGCCGGAGAAATTTCCACGGCCTGTTACGTGGAAATGCCTGAAATCGCCCGAAACACGATCAAGGAAATCGGCTATCACTCTTCTCAGATGGGCTTTGACTGGAGAACCTGTTCGGTGCTGACCAGCATCGACCACCAGTCTCCGGATATTGCACAGGGCGTCAATACCGGAGAGGGGCTGTTCAAGGAACAGGGTGCCGGAGACCAGGGACTCATGTTCGGTTTTGCAACGGATGAGACCCCGGAGCTCATGCCCATGCCCCTGATGTATGCCCATAAACTCTGCCATCGCCTTGC
>CAZPWZ010000637.1:0-1806 GCA_964590675.1 uncultured Draconibacterium sp. | reverse complement strand
ATCTGGTATATTTTATAAAAGGCGATCTCAATAGTGATGGTATTATTAATCCATCGGAGGTTACATCATTTACCACCGGGGGAGCGGCTTATTCCTCTCCTGCCATTGCTGATGTGAATAATGACGGACAACTTGATGTCATCATTGGTTCGGATGACTGGAAATTGTATTGCCTCAATTACTCACCCGGAACAAATTCAGTTACAACTACCTGGGAATACATGACCGGGAATGCCGTCCGGTCTTCACCTGCCATCGCCAACAGCGGCAGAACCAACCTGACCATTTATGCTGGATCGTCAGACAGCGTGTTATATATTATTGATGGAAGTGGTTCACTGATAAATTCCTACCACTCTAACGGACAAATCATCACTTCCCCTGCCATAGCCGATATTGACGGGGATGGCAAACTGGAAATTGCAGTTACAGCCTGGCGGATTCCCGATGAATTTATTGTTTTGCGCGATAATGGGTCAAATGTCGCCGCATTTGCATCACCGTGGCCAATGTTTCGTCATGATACACGGCACACCGGACTGTATAACTGGGCCCCGCCAGCATTGGCAGATGATGTTGGCGTCATTGAAATCACTCAGCCCGAAGGTTCACTTTTACAGGGGGCCGTTATAACTCCGCATGCTGTTGTTCATAATTTTGGTGATAGTACCGCACTGAATTTCACGGTTACTTTCGAGATCAGAAATGATGCCGGTGCCTTGATATATGCTTCAACGCAAACCGTGACCACTTTAGCCTCACATGCCAGCCTGGATGTGTCCTTTGGAACGCTCACTGCGACAGCCGGGTATTTCCATACAAAAGCGTATACAGTTCTTCCAGGGGATGAAGAACCAGATGATGATCAGGAAGTTGGACTATACCTGGTGGTACAATCCCAGTGGGTATTGAACTTAGAACAGGATGACGGAGATCTGAATCCAATGCAGGTTCCTGGTGGCTGGGAATGGGGGATACCAACCTCAGGACCCATGTCAGCACATTCCGGTTCTAATGTATGGGCGACAATTCTTGCCGGGGATTATAATAATAGTGTCAACTGGAAACTCGACTCACCTTTGTTTTATGCACAGCAAAACAACCCGGTACTGTCGTTCTGGCATTGGTATAATATAGAAAACAACAGAGATGGCGGAAATGTTAAAATCTCTTTCAATGGCATAGACTGGACGTTGCTTAATCCAGTAGGCGGTTATCCTGGAATTGCAATATGGAATAATCCTGGAATCCCTGATCAGCCTTGTTTTAACAGTTTATCAGGCGGCTGGCAGCTTACCTCTTTTATTTTGCCCGTTACTGAAGGCCAGTTTTTCCTGATCAGGTGGCAGTTTGGTTCGGATAATGTGACAACCAGGCCAGGCTGGTATATAGATGATTTAATGGGGGATGGATTTGACAAGGCCTTAATGGTGACTGCCGAAGCGACAAGCATCCCTTGTCAGGGTGGCACCTCCACAGTTACCGTCACCGCTACAGGGGGAACCCCGCCATATGCAGGAACGGGAACATTTGTCGTCACTGCAGGGACACACACATTTAATGTAACCGATGTAAACCTTGTGCCTGGCCGAGCAATAATTGCAGTTGCTGAGCCATCCGCGTTAACGGCCTATGCCAGTTTTGCACCAACCCCTTGTATTGGAGGTACATCCCTTGTGACTGTAAGTGCCTTTGGTGGAACGCTGCCTTATAGTTACCTATGGAGTGATGGCAGCACCAGTCAGTCGATCGGCAGTGCAGCTCCCGGTTCTTATTCTGTTACAGTAACAGATGCCAATGGTTGTC
>CAZPWZ010000636.1:0-1808 GCA_964590675.1 uncultured Draconibacterium sp. | reverse complement strand
TGTAAATGATATTTTGCAATTTGACGTGGTCGGATCAGGAAGGGCATTGCGATATGATGCACGCTTTGCACCCGGCGGCACCAATGTGGATTTTGTTGAACTGAAGCCGGACGGGCTTTTTGTCAGAACTTACGAGCGTGGTGTTGAAGATGAAACACTGTCGTGCGGTACCGGCGTCACTGCCGCATCACTGACCGCAGCTTACCTTGATCAAGGGACAAAAAAATCCTATAAGGTCAAAACCACGGGCGGTGACCTTGAAGTACGCTTTGTTCGCGACGGGGAGGATTTTACGGAAATCTGGCTCGAAGGGCCGGCCGGGTTTGTATTCTCCGGAGAGATAGAAATTTAAAAATGCAACATGCAAAGTGTAAAACGAAAATCGGGACGCGGGACACGGGACGCGGGACGTGAGACACGGGACACGGAACGTGAGACACGGGACGCGGGACGTGAAACGTGAAACGCGAAACAAAATCGTAATTTGTAAATCGTAAATCGTAAATTGTAACCATGTCCTCCCTCCTAAACGGACCCAATCTCAGGTTGCGAGCGCTGGAACCCGGCGATATCGACATCCTCTATTCCTGGGAAAATGACACTTCAATATGGAAGGTCAGCAATACGCTGACGCCATTTTCGAAATTCCAGATGGAGGAATACATCCTGAATTCCCATCAGGATATTTATGCCTCCAGGCAGTTGCGGCTGATGGTGGATTTACTGCAGCCGGCCGGAGGAGAGACCCTTGTGGGGACGATAGATCTTTTTGACTTCGATCCCTATCATATGCGTGCCGGTGTGGGCATCATGATCCGGGAAGCATACCGAGAAAAAGGATACGCGCGGGAAGGCATGGAACTCCTGATACCCTATGCATTCGGAACATTGCGGCTGCATCAGCTCTATTGCAACATATCACCGGATAACCGGGCGAGTCTCCAACTGTTCGAAAAACTTGGCTTTACGCGGTGTGGCGTAAAACACGACTGGGTCATCGACGGAGCCCAATGGAAGGATGAATGGATGTTTCAACTGATAAACCAGCATGGTTAACATTTTTGCAAAGTATAAAAACAACCCCAGGCGATCGCTTGCCGGGGACCTGATGCCTGTCGCCCTTGTGACAGCAACCGTTCTCATCCTGTTCATTGCAATGCTCCGCTTCTATTACCTCGTCACCCATCCCGTGATAGATCTTGGGAAAAAAGCAAGCACCTATTTTTACATCCATACCGGTTCCGGCTTTACCGCCGTAAGGGACTCCCTGGTACAAAAAGGTTATCTCACCGATCCCGAAGCGTTTGAGTGGTTGTCGAAGCGCAAGCAATATGATCGAAAGGTCAGGGCGGGCCGTTACCAGCTTAAGGACAGGATGAGCAATAATGAACTCGTCAACCTGTTGCGTTCGGGCAGGCAGGTTCCGGTAAGGGTTACCCTGCAAAACATCAGGACAAGTGAAGAGCTGGCTGGAAAGATCGGCCGGCAGCTTGAAGCGGATTCCATTCACCTGGTAAGGCTTTTCAAGGATCCGGACTACCTGGCATCATATGGCATTACCCCTCCCACCCTGTTTGTCCTGTTCATTCCCAACACCTATGAATTTTACTGGAACACCTCCGGGGAACAACTTTTCGTACGGATGAACAAGGAATTCAACCGGTTCTGGACACCGAAGCGCAGACAACTGGCCGATTCTTTGGGAATGACCATCGCTGAAATTGTAACCCTGGCCTCGATCGTGGAAAAGGAGAGCAATAAAAATGATGAAAAACCACTGATTGCCGGAGTCTATCTAAACCGCCTTA
>CAZPWZ010000635.1:1433-1810 GCA_964590675.1 uncultured Draconibacterium sp. | reverse complement strand
GGATTGGCAGGCTGTCACCGCGCCGTTGGGCATGACAGCCATGTTGGTCAGGCAAGCGCCGCACACCGGTTGTGGAAGCCCCAGTTCTGTCAACTGTTCCCTGGTCAACCATCCGGGACTGGTAAACAAGAGGTCAAGGCCCAACGCCTCAGCAGTTTTTACCGCCTTCCTCATGACTTCCATCATTTCACCGCTGGAAAGGGCTGCCCCGGATTTGATCTGTTCCGGCGCCGCCCCGGTCGGGATCAAGCCAGAACAGGTAACATATTTCACGCCCAGGTCTTTGATAAATTTCAAGGTCGGGTCATAATCTGAATTACTGCGCACAAGGGGAGTGTTCACACTGACGCTCAACCCGGCCTGAACCGCGTTCCTGA
>CAZPWZ010000635.1:0-1423 GCA_964590675.1 uncultured Draconibacterium sp. | reverse complement strand
TGATTCCCTGTACAGTTTTTTCCCAGGCGCCTTTTTTCCCGACAAGATCGTCATGGACGGCAGCGTCGTGTGAATACAACGTTACCTGGACCGCATCCAGGTTGGCGTCAAATAACTGCTTTGTGTAATCGAGGGTCAGGTTCACCCCATTGGTGTTTAGACGGGTGATATGCCATTGCGCGTAATCGATCAATTCAACCAGGTCGGGTCGTCCGGTAGGCTCGCCGCCGGTAAAAGTCACCTGCGCAATCCCGGCTTCGCGGCATTTATCGATGATGCGTTTCCATTCCTCTGTGGACAGCGATTGCTCGATCACCATACCTGGTTGTCGGGTGGCATAACAGCCCTTGCAGTGCAGAGAACACTGCCACACGCCGGCTTCAATCATCGGTGAAACCAGCAGGTCCATCCGGTGCGGAGCATTCATGTGCTTTGCCAGTTTCAGCAGCGATACTTCCGATTGAATATCCGGCGGTACTTCTTCCCCATGCGCAACGGCGATACAAAGCCCGACGATTTCATTGAGGTCGTCCAATAAGGTTTCTTCAGGGACAGATGGATAAAGCTCGTGCATCTGGTCCACAGCGGTGTCCAGAAGAGGCTTCAACTCCTCGTCCTGCAGAAGTTTTCCCGGTTCCGTCTGTGTATTCAGGATGTTGATGAATGTCCGCAGCAAATCAGCCCAGGATGGACCGATCAGGAATATGTGCCATCCATTAATCAGCACGACACTGGGATTGCGTTTGAACAGGCTGGATTTTAATGGGATAAGGTGCAGCCTGGTTACCCCCGGGGTTCGCGGATCAAAAGTGACCTGCATTGGTCCTGCATTCCGGTCTGCGGTAAAACGTTTTACAGGTGAAAAGATATCTTTGGCTTTCAGGGCTTACTCCTAACCAGTAAGTTTTTGAAAAAATAATTTACACCCACATTCATTTTTTCTCATCTTATTATAATCATTTTCACAATGATATTTTCAACCGCACGAATTCATAAATAATGGTTAATTGCATTTCGTTTGGGAGTGTTTCTTCAAACTCTCTGGCACTTTCATCAATGCGGTTTTCATGATCGAGCTGAGTGGTGATATACTTTATCTAACCTATGAAAACTCTAACCTTATCTTCAACCGGCTTTACCAGCAGCGCCTGGATGTGCGGCATGTCCATGTCCACTCATGCTATCCCTGAACCGGCGGCTTCCATTGGTTGAAGAGTAATTTCAAAAATCACAACTCTAACCAGACCAGAAACCGCCGGAAAGGCGGTTTTTGTTTTATGGTAATTCATCTAAGAGGGATCAATATGGAAAAATTATCGAAAACGCTGGTGATGAAATTCGGCGGTACATCGGTCGGCACCCCGGAGGCCATGCAAAGCGCTGTACAGATTATTCGCGACTCGCGTAAAACCTTGCCGCGTCT
>CAZPWZ010000634.1:0-1816 GCA_964590675.1 uncultured Draconibacterium sp. | reverse complement strand
TCATCATCAAGGCAGCCCGTCGCCGTCATGAGAGCAGGGGCCTTCACTATTCCCTCGATTACCCGAGAACCATCCCAAAAAAATAATCTGTCCTGCCTCCCGTCAGGAACCCTTCACCCTGTCAGGGGGCAGAAAAAACAACAAGTAATAAAATGGCTTTAATCAAATCAGTAAAGGGTGTTTCACCGAAAATGGGACAGAACTGCTTCCTTGCCGATAATGCCACATTGACCGGAGATGTGGTCATGGGGGATGACTGCAGCGTTTGGTTCAATGCCGTCGTGCGCGGCGATGTGCACACCATCAGGATTGGCAATAATGTGAATATCCAGGATGGCGCCATCATTCATTGTACCTATCAGAAAGCCCCGGTGATGATCGGGAATAACGTGTCGATCGCCCATAATGCAATCATCCATGGATGCACGATCCACGACAATGTGCTGGTTGGCATGGGCGCCATTATCATGGATGGAGCCGTGATAAACAGCAATTCTATTGTTGGCGCAGGTGCCCTGATAACGGAAGGAACGATCGTGGAATCCGGTTCTGTCTGGGCCGGCCTGCCTGCACGAAAAATAAAGGATATCGATCAGTCCCTGCTTGAAGGCCAGGTAAACCGGATCTCCAGGAATTATAACATGTATGCCGGCTGGTATGACCAGGATTCCATGGAAAGCAAGTAATGGCGGGATATTGGATTTATAATTTGGAAACTCCCTATCTTTGAACCCGGAAAATACACCAGCACAGACCAGGATAATCGTGAGGACAGTCAGACCAATGATATCCTGCAGATCAATGAGAGAAACGAAATAACTATAGTAAACGATCAATACATGCGCCCGGAAATTACTGCTGCCAGCGAATATCATACTCCAGATAACACACCGCATATCCTGTTGGACCGGTTGACCTTCAATTCACGATTTGTTTTCACCGCTCTTTTTCTGAAAACCGTTTTTCAGTCAAGGGCAATGGCCCAGCGAGGCCGCTATCATACCCAGGAATGGATCGATTCATCACACGACATTTTTACTTCGGTGGAACGATGCGGCGGACGGATCCATATTACGGGACTCGATCATATCAGGAACAGCCGCGGTCCGGTGCTCTTTCTCAGCAACCACATGAGCACGCTTGAAACCATGATCTTTCCCGGGATCATCCAGCCATTGAAAAACATAACCTTCGTGGTCAAAAATGAACTGGTGAACCATTGGGCATTCAAAGATGTTATGCGTTCAAGGAATCCAATCGTGCTGAGCCGTTCAAACCCCCGCGAGGACTTCAAGATCGTAATGGAAGAGGGGCTGGAAAAACTAAACAAAGATATTTCAATCGTCATCTTTCCGCAAAGCACCCGCCGGGTGGAATTTCGTCCGTCGGAATTCAATTCACTTGGGACAAAGCTGGCTGCCAAAGCCGGCGTCCAGGTAATTCCGGTGGCCATAAAAACTGATTTCTGGGGATTTGGGAAATCTTCGAAATACCTGGGTCCCATCGACCGTGACAAACCGGTGCACATTGCATTTGGTGAACCCATGCATGTCAGCGGATCCGGAAAAGAAGAACATCATCAGATCACAGATTTCATAGCTGCAAATATCAATTCCTGGAAAAACGCAGAAAAGTAATGGTTTTTTCACCTGGCAATTGATCAGGATCGCTGCTGAGGTCAAAAAAACGAAGCCTATGGAACCCTGGAAGAAAAATCCTGTCATATATGAAATCAATACCTGGGTGTGGCTCGGGGAGCTGACCGTTAAACATCACATACCAATCACACTGGCCAATGTTCCGGATGAAACCTGGG
>CAZPWZ010000633.1:0-1819 GCA_964590675.1 uncultured Draconibacterium sp. | reverse complement strand
GTCGAAACCACCCTTCAGGCATAATTCGTCAATGCAGCTTTCAAGTGCAAAAGCCGCCTGGTTGGCGCCAAATCCGCGCATGGCGCCCGATGGGATGTTGTTGGTATAAACCGCCAGGGATTCAATATCCACCGAGGGAATGTGGTATCCGCCACTGGCATGGCCTGCCACGCGTTCCATCACCTTGGCCCCCACCGAGGCATACGCCCCGGTGTCGCCGATGGCCTTCAGGCGCAACCCGGTCAGCATGCCATTATCATCACAGCCAAGCGAAATATCCATCCACACCGGGTGGCGCTTGGGATGCATCATGATGGACTCTTCCCGCGACAGGTGCAGCTTTACAGGCTGCTGCAGGACAAAGGCAAACAGGGAAACATGCCCCTGTACGGTCATATCCTCCCTTCCGCCAAATCCGCCGCCGCATGGAACGAGGGTGACCCTGACATCCTCCTCCCCGATCCCAAGCAAAGAGGCCACCTGCTGCTGATCGACATAAATGCCCTGTCCCTGGCTGTATAGATGGATCCCGTTCCCCATGGGAAGTGCCAGCGCGGCTTCCGTCTCCAGGAAGGCGTGTTCGATGCGCTGGGTTTCATAGATTCCGGTTACCTGGAAGGCCGACCGCTCTATGATCTGTTTTACAGGATCACCCCTGCGGACGATGCATCTTTCGAGCAGGTTCGGCTTCCCGGGATGCACCTGCGACGAATCTTCATCAAGGGCTTTATGCACATCTGAAACGGGCTCCAGCACCTCAAATTCAATTCGGATCAACCGGGCGGCCCGGCGTGCAGTTGCTTCATCCAAGGCAACCACCCCGGCCATCACATCGCCGACATACCTTGTAATTTCACCGGGTGCAATCATCAGCGGCCAGTCACTGGTAATCAGTCCGGTATAACGCTCACCCGGGATGTCGGATGCAGTAAACACCTGGATCACACCATCGGTTTGTATTGCCTCAGTCGCATCGATCGAAATAATCCGGGCCCTGGGATGGTCACTGAACCGCAGGGCGCTGTGCAGCATGCCTTCCACCTGCATGTCGTTCACAAATTTCCGCGCACCAATGGCCGTTTCGAATGCTTCATATTTTGGAAGTGAATGACCGATCCCGGCAGGAACATAATGATAGTCCGCTGCTGGTTCCGCGATCTTTTTTGATTTCTTTTTATTTTCTGTTGCAATCCCATCACGCATGCTTTTCATCGCCGCTTCAATGGCATCCACTATTTTCACATATCCCGTGCACCGGCAAAGGTTCAGACTGATGGCACTCCTGATCTGCTCCCGAGACGGATGCGAGGTTTCTGAGAACAGGATCCTGGTCCGCATGATCATTCCGGGAGTACAAAATCCGCATTGGACGGCACCCTTTTCAACGTAGGCCCTGGCAATGGCATCGCGGACAGGCTCCGGGATCCCCTCCATGGTGATTACCGATGCCCCTTCAAGGAACTTCATCTTACGGGTACAGGACAATCTTGCCTTCCCGTCAATCTCCACCATGCATGCACCGCAGGCAGCCTGCCCCGAACAGCCGTCTTTCACAGAGGTAATCCCCGCCTGCTCCCTGAGGTAATCCAGCAGGCTGACGTTTTCATCACCCGTATACCTGATTTTCCGGTGGTTGAGCTGCAATGCGATCATGTTACGATATGGGTGAAAAGTGTTTACCTATGATATTTTCTGCCGAAAGGAGGGTAGGTTCCACCGCTTCGGGGATTTGAAAGGCCTGTTGAACTGCCGCCAGATCCTTTAACCCGCTGCCGGTGAGCAAGATGACATTTTTCGAACCAGCCGGGATCATTCCCTG
>CAZPWZ010000632.1:0-1820 GCA_964590675.1 uncultured Draconibacterium sp. | reverse complement strand
GATTTACAAGGGTAATACCATACAGCCATACTCCCCGGCTGCCGGAACAGGGCTCAGTACGCATGAACTCAACCAGCCCGGAACCTACAAAATGGTGAAGGACAATACGGTTGTCGCCCAGTTCAAACTCATCCGGAATGAACAGTCTGAGTTTCTTTTCAGTGATCTTTTCGGTGAACTTTACATCCTGGCCTGGACTACCACTCCATGGACGCTGCCTTCAAATACAGGATTGGCCATGGGGAAAGATATCACCTATGTGCTTGTTAAAACTTTTAATCCCTACACCTTCACCGAGCAGACCGTTGTGCTGGCGAAAGAACTGTTGCACCAGTATTTCCCTGAAAAGAACAACCAGCTTGAGATGGAAAGCTATCACGAAGGAGATAAACATATCCCGTTCCAGGTGGTTGCCGAATTCCCGGGCAAGGTTTTTGAAGGCCTTCGTTTTGAACAGTTGCTGCCCTATGCCCTGCCTGAAGATGGTGATCCTTTCAGGATTGTCCTGGGTGATTTTGTGACCACCGAAGATGGTACCGGGATCGTTCACATTGCCCCAAGTTTTGGGGCCGACGATTTTCGTGTTGGCCGTCAGTACGGACTTGGTTCGCTCACCCTGGTTGACAAGCAGGGGAAATTCACAAGCCAGATGGGCGAATTTGCCGGGCGGTTCGTGAAACCTGAATATGATCCCGATTGCATCGAAGGCAAATGCCCCCCGGTTGATATCGATCTC
This sequence comes from uncultured Draconibacterium sp., assembly GCA_964590675.1. Classification (GTDB taxonomy): domain Bacteria; phylum Bacteroidota; class Bacteroidia; order Bacteroidales; family FEN-979; genus CAIVAT01. Next base: position 1,084 of record CAZPWZ010000632.1, on the reverse strand, counting down.
ATCGTCAAGCTGAAGCACGAAAACAAGGCGTTCAAATCGGAAAAGTACGAACACTCTTACCCGCATTGCTGGCGAACAGATAAACCGATCCTCTATTATCCTCTTGATTCGTGGTTTATCCGCACTACTGCCTACAAGCAGGAGATGATCGCCCTCAACAAAACCATCAACTGGAAACCCGAATCAACCGGAACAGGTCGGTTTGGCAACTGGCTCGAAAACCTCGTTGACTGGAACCTCTCCCGCTCCCGTTTCTGGGGCACCCCGCTGCCGATATGGAGGTCTGCCGATGAAAAGCAAGAGATATGCATTGGTTCTGTCGCCCAGCTAAAAACGGAGATTGCAAAAGCGGTTAAAGCCGGCGTGATGAAAACCAACCCGCTCGAAAACTATAAGCCGGAACTGACGACGGATGAGAACTACCATAGTTTCGATCTTCACCGTCCGTTTGTCGACGATATTGTCCTGGTTACATCCGACGGCAAACCGATGTACCGTGAACCAGACCTCATCGATGTATGGTTCGATTCCGGGGCCATGCCCTATGCACAATACCACTACCCCTTTGAGCAAACCCGCAAGCTTGAATCCTATTTCCCGGCCGATTTCATTGCCGAAGGAGTTGATCAGACCCGCGGCTGGTTTTTTACCCTGCATGCCATCGCGGTGATGCTTTTCGGCGGTGTATCATTTAAAACCTGTGTTTCAAACGGCCTGGTGCTCGATAAAAACGGCAATAAAATGTCGAAACGCCTTGGCAATGCCGTTGATCCGTTTGAGACCATCAACAAGTACGGGCCGGATGCCACACGGTGGTATATGATCACCAACTCACAGCCCTGGGATAACCTGAAATTTGATCTCGAAGGGATTGAGGAGATCCGTCGGAAATTCTTCGGTACACTTTACAATATCTATGCTTTTTATTCCCTGTATGCCAATATCGACAAATTTAAATACAGTGAACCGGAAATCCCTATAGCTGAACGTCCTGAAATTGACCGCTGGATCCTTTCGGAACTGAACTCCCTGATCAAGGTTGTGGATGACTGCTATAACGATTATGAACCGAAAACAGCCGGCC
>CAZPWZ010000631.1:0-1825 GCA_964590675.1 uncultured Draconibacterium sp. | reverse complement strand
CATCCTGATAAACACTGATACGAACTAATTCGACTCTTGGGTTATTCTGGAATTCATTTATTGCTATTGCTGTTGATGAAAATTCTCGCAGGTCGCTCTGGCAGCCGGTACAAAAAATTGCATTATCTGATGATTGTGTATAACAGCGGGAACAGGTCTGCACAATGTTTTCCTTTTGGTGTAATTTCAAAGTCCTTGATGGATTGAACTATTCATGATCGGCGCAGTGGCACGGCGAACCAGATTATTTAGATGGGCAATCAGGATACTACTGGCGACAGGTTTGATCAAGTAATCATCAGCACCTGCATCCAATGCTTTTGAAACCATTCCTGGCATATCTAAAGCTGAGAGAATCAAAATCGGCACAGTACTGAAAGGTCGAATGGCGTTACAAACTTGATAACCATCCATCTCGGGCATCATCAGGTCAAGGATAATCACATCGGGAGACTCGTTTTTTGCCAATAAAACACCATCAGAACCTGAATTAGCAGTAATAACCTGCTGGGTGGCAGGTCGAAGCAATAAAGCTAACAGTTCTGTCATAGCAGGGTCATCGTCAATGACCAAAACCTTCATACTACCTCCGGAAAAAAATGTCTCCTTCATTATTACCTATACTGATAACCATTCAGTTTACATTTACTTAACAAATCATACACTAAATTATCACATAAATGAAGTAATAATTCACAGAAAACTATAAACAATTGGTAATTTTCCCATTTCCATTTAATTGTATAGTCATTTTATGGTAAAATCCAAAATTAGTTTAAAAAATTTAACAATTATCCTGAATGAACAGGTTAATTTCATATCTTTATATAATTTGGAGGTTGTATGGCAAAAAAGTGGGTTTATTTATTCAATGAAGTGGAGCAGGCCGAAAAATATGTAAAAGGCGACTGGGATAAAGTACGTGGATTGATGGGCGGCAAAGGTGCCAACCTGGCAGAAATGACCCGTATTCATTTACCAGTGCCACCTTTTTTCACGATCACCACAGAAGCATGTAATGCATATCAGGCTGAAGGAAAATTTCCGGCTGGTATGTGGAATCAGGTAATGCAATCATTAAAAAAGGTGGAGATTGCCTCTGGTAAGAAATTTGGTAATCCTGCCAATCCTTTGTTGGTTTCCTGTCGTTCCGGGGCAAAGTTCTCCATGCCCGGAATGATGGATACTGTATTAAACATCGGTTTAAACGATAAAACAGCCAAAGGTATGGTCAAATTAACTGGAAACGAACGCTTCGTCTACGATTCATATCGTCGATTGATCCAGATGTTCGGTTCTGTTGTCCTTGGGATGCCCGATGAGGCTTTTGAAGATGTTTTGGAAGCTTACAAACACCAAAAAGGCGCAAAAAACGACACAGATCTGACAGCAGCTGATCTCAAAATCCTCACCGAAAAATTCAAAGAAGTAACTATAAACAATGGCTTCGCTTTCCCACAGGAACCAATTAAGCAACTTGAACTGGCTACCGAAGCTGTTTTTAAGAGCTGGAATGGTAAGCGGGCTGTTGATTATCGCCGTGCGACCAATATTCCTGACGATCTGGGCACTGCTGTCAATATTGTCACCATGGTTTTTGGTAATATGGGTTGGGAATCTGGAACAGGTGTTGCCTTTACTCGTGACCCGCAAACTGGCGAGGATGTCATGTTCGGGGATTACCTGTTGAATGCACAGGGCGAAGATGTTGTTGCCGGCATCCGTAATACCGAAAAAATCGTAAATCTTAAAAAAGATCTCCCCGATGCTTACAAACAGTTCATGGATATCACCGATATGCTTGAAAAGCATTATAAGGATATGC
>CAZPWZ010000630.1:0-1830 GCA_964590675.1 uncultured Draconibacterium sp. | reverse complement strand
TATCATGTCGACCTTTCGGTATACGAAGGCGAAACTGTTGATATCGCCTGGCATGCCGTGGATGGCGACGGAAACGGGCTCTGGTATCCATGGGCCATCGATGATTGCACCATTGGCGCCGACGATGGGTTTAACATGCATTCCGCCGATCTCCCGTTGCCTTTGACCGGGTATGATATTTACCGCAAATCGCCCGGATCAGGGACCTTTATGAAGATAAATACCGATGTGGTCAATGACACCACCTGGGTTGATCCCTCACTTCCCCTGGGACAATACCGTTATTTCATTCAGAGCCGGTTTTCTGAATGCACTAACTCAACCAACTCCGATACAGTGATGGTCGACATCATAACGGGAATGGGATCCCTGGATGCCAGTCAAATACGTATCTATCCCAACCCGGCTTCCGGCTGCATTACCATCACCAGCCACGATGAATTGGGGCGGGTTGAACTATATGATGCATCAGGAAGCCTCAAAGGAACGTGGATTTCTGACACCCCGCATTCGCTAACCATTGATACTCATGCCTTTTCCGATGGCTTATATCTGTTGTCATTACATATAGGCCCGGTTCAAAAGAGCTTCAAAGTAATTCTCTTAAGAAAATAAATGAAGGCACCAAAAAAAATTGAAAATATTTTCAATTTTTGTGCATTGAATTGAAAAATTGCTATTATCTTTGCATTGAGTGATACAATTAATTTACTTAAGTAGCTGTTAATCAGCACTAAATGATTTGCACCATGATGCAGATTTTTTCTATTATATATATCAATAAGTCTATTGATACCCTATATTTTTTCAACAATCAATCATTATTCACCTAAATTTCAAACCTATGAGAAATGTTACTAAAACGCTGAGAACTCTGATGCTTGGTTTAGTATCATTGTTTGTCTTCGTTTCATTTGGTTTTGCCCAGCAAACCGTGCTGCTGACCGAAAGTTTCGAGACAGGTAACGGCGCAACCCATCCGGCAGGATGGGCGATTGAACAAGTTACAGGTACCATACCTGGTATTACTTTTGTGACGACCAGCACCACTCCGACGATTAACGCCGCTTATGATGGAACGAGATTTGTCAGGTACAATTCTTACAGCATCTCCAGTGGCTCTACCCGTCTGAAGACGACTGCCGCCGTCTCAACAGTGAACAAATCCTTTATCATGGTTGATTTTGCCTGGTATGAAGACCCGGGTTATTCCACCAGCGCTGATAAGGTGGATGTTCAGTGGTCAACCGACGGCACCACCTGGACCACGACCGGCACATTCAATCGATACAATGCTGTAGCAGGATGGAAGGGTAAAAATGTGGTTCTTGGTGGAGGCGCTGCCAACCAGGCCACCCTCTATGTTGCCTTCCTCTTTACTTCTGCCTATGGGAATAACTGTGCGATGGACCTGGTTCACGTAACTGCTGGTCCTCCTCCTCCCCCGGCCATGGTAACCATTGGTACCGGCACGGCAACGGCAGGATGGCCGTATTATACCTTCTACTGGAGCTCCAGGACACAAATGTTGTACACGGCTGCTGAACTCACCGCTGCCGGAGCCATTGCAGGTCCGCTGCAGTCAATTGGTTTTAATATTCAATCTGCTGCGACTCAGCCAATGAACAATTTTGCGATAAAAATGGGTCAGACTACCGCTACATCTCTCCCGGGATGGGTTGCCGGCTTGCCGACCAACTACAGCGGAACATACACGGTTCCCGGAACCGGCTGGCGCGATATCACCCTGACCACACCGATGAACTGGGATGGTACCTCCAATGTAATCGTTGAGGTTTGTTTCGCAAACTCTTCGTATACATCCAGTTC
>CAZPWZ010000629.1:0-1831 GCA_964590675.1 uncultured Draconibacterium sp. | reverse complement strand
CCAGGACCAGGAATACTACACGCGCACCATACAGGAATCATCCACCACCCTCCTTGCCATCATCAATGACATACTTGATCTTGCCAAAATCGAAGCCGGCCAGATCTCCTTTGAAAACATACCTTTTGATGTCAGAAAAGTGGTTTCAGATGCATATAACCTGTTTGTGTACCCAGCAATAGAAAAAAACCTGAAGTTGAAAATAGAAATAAACGAATCGGTGCCCCGTTTTCTTTCCGGCGACCCCACCAGGCTCAGGCAAATCCTCATGAATCTGGTGAGTAACGCGGTGAAATTCACCCCTGCGGGGTATGTAGAAATCAAAGTTGAAAGGGTTGCGAATGACTCCGGTGCAAACCATGCGCTCCTTAATTTTCATGTGACTGACACCGGCACCGGTATTACAGAAAAAGACCGTGATAAATTGTTCAAGCCCTTCAGCCAGATTGATCCTGCCGTTGCAAGAAAATTCGGCGGCACCGGTCTGGGACTATCAATTACCCTTAACCTTGCCCGCCTGATCGGAGGATCACTCGATTACATCAGCTTTCCCGGAAAAGGCTATACTTTTACCTTCACCTGTTCCTATCCGATCGCTGCCGAAGCTGAACAAAAACCGCTTCTCCATCCCGCGCAAGATGGTTCAGTCTTCAATCTTACCGGCAGCAGGATTCTGCTTGCTGAAGACAATCCAGTCAACCAGATGCTGTTTACCAAAATTCTCGAAAAAGCCGGCATGAATACGGATATCGTGAATGATGGTCTCGCAGCGGTGAACGCGGTGACCTCGAATGAATATGATATCGTGTTTCTGGATATCCAGATGCCGGTTATGAGTGGTATTGAGGCTGCCCGGGAAATCAGGAAAAAGGAATCCTCGACCGGACGCCATACGCCGCTTATCGCGCTCACCGCTTACGCGATGTCCGAGGACCGGCAAAAATGCCTGGATGCGGGAATGGATGCTTATCTCTCAAAACCTGTGAAAAAAGAGGATATACTGCAGGCTATACAAGCCTGGGTTAAAAAGTGATCCCGCCCTATCGAGATAGGTTCTTGCTCAAGAACTCCATCACCTCGGGAAGAATGGCCCTTTGAAAGCGCCAGTCGTGTCCCCAATGCTTGATTTCCTTATAAGTGACTGAATAACTTTTCCCCTGGCTTGTTTTTTGGAGCGACCTTAATTTTATAGCCAAAACAATGGACTGTTCGCGGGGAACGGTTGTGTCCTTTACCCCGTGGCCCAGGAACACGGGGATGTCCTTTAAATTAACGGCCAGTTTCATGATGTTATCTTCATTTCTCCAGCGATCCTCAAAATCGGAAAACTTGCCATATACCGAGGTCAAAAGTTTATCCTTGGTCATGCTGGTGGGGTCATAATCTCCTGAAATACCTATTGCGGACCCAAAGCGGTCAGGGTAGGTTGCGGCAAGCAGAAGCGCTCCCCGGGCCCCGGTGGAGGTCCCCAGGAGACCGGTATTTTTCTTATCGATCGCCAGAGCGAAATTTTTTCTCAGGTAGGGTACCAGCACCTCACTGATGAATTTACCGCCGGGTATATCAGTCCATTTAGTGGTGGTTTCAGGATAATATTTTGTTTCATAGAGGGTCTTGCCCATGTCCGGGCACACAATCACCATCGAATGCTGATCAGCATATTTTGTGATGTCCGTATTTTGCTCCCAGTCTCTCATTTTTCCGGCATACCCGTGAAGGGCAATGATGGTGAGCACGGCATCGCCCTTGCTGTATTTTTTAGGAAAATAGATCTGGAGGGGCACCTTGACTGGGACCCCTCCCGTGGTAACCTCAATTTTTGCCGTGCGGA
>CAZPWZ010000628.1:0-1835 GCA_964590675.1 uncultured Draconibacterium sp. | reverse complement strand
TCTGCCACAAAGTGGATCTGTTCTTTTCCGCCATACACGACACAGGGCACTTGAAACGCCTTGCGATGCATTTTGGCATCTTTTTTCCCTACGTTCTCGCGAAGAGAACCGCTCAATGATACCGTTTTCATAAAATTTTGTTTTAGTTAGTAATTAAAAAGGTGACAAGGCAACATGGTAACAGGGTGATAAGTAATTTTGTCCCGTGTTCCGTGTCCCGCCTCCCGATTTAGGGCTGCAAAGGTAAGAAATTCTTTTAGAATTTGAACAGGGAGGAGATTGATTCCCTCTTTTTCAGCCGGCGGATCACCTCGGCGAATAAGTCGGCAGTACTGAGAACCTTGATTTTTGGGCTTTCGGTATGGCAGGGTATCGTGTCAGTCACAATGAGCTCGAGGAGAGCAGAGTTTTCAATATTTTCGCGTGCATTGCCTGACAAAAGAGGGTGTGTCACCATAGCCCGCACCGAATTGGCGCCCTGTTCCATAATGATCTCAGCAGCTTTACACAGGGTTCCTCCTGTATCCACGATATCGTCGAGCAGTACGACATCCTTGCCTTTTACATCACCAACCAGTCGCATTTTGGCTACTTCATTGGGTTTCGACCGGTGCTTGTAGCAGATTACGAAATTGGTATGGAAATATTTGGCATACGATCCGGCGCGGCGGGTACCACCGGTGTCGGGTGAAGCGAAAATAAGTTCAGGGAGGTGAAGGGTTTTGAGGTAAGGGATGAAAACCGATGATGCATACAAATGATCAACCGGCACATCAAAGAATCCCTGGATCTGGTCGGCATGCAGGTCGAGGGCGATGATGCGGTTCACGCCGGCGGCCGACAGCAGGTTGGCTACGAGTTTCGAAGCGATGGAAACACGGGGCTTGTCTTTGCGGTCCTGGCGGGCATAGCCGAAATAGGGGATCACGGCCACAATGGTTTTGGCAGATGCGCGGCGCGCTGCATCGATAAGCATCAGCAGTTCAAAAAGGTTATCCGAGGGAGCATGGGTCGACTGTATCAGGAAGACATCCGTACCGCGTATATTTTCTTCAAAGGAGGGCTGGAATTCACCATCAGCAAATCTGACCACGGAAGATTTACCGAGTTCAGCACCATAACTTTGTGCAATTTTCTCACCCAGGTAGGCTGTTGCCGAACCTGAAAAGATGTTGATCTTTGCTGCCATGTGGAGGGGGATTTCTTTGCGCAAAGATAATTCAATATCCTCCGCGGTGCAAATTAAACTTCGACTTCGGTTGGTTTCCTGTCCTGGCCTGACTGATCTTTGCTTTGACAATCCTGAAGATAATACTTCGGTTTCGCACTGCATAAATTGTTGCATGCTGAAAAAAAAGTGGTAATTTTGCACCCATGTTTACCCCAAACCCGAACCTTCAGTTTGCAGGATCGGACGGAACAACTGCCCGGATGGCGGAATAGGTAGACGCGTTGGTCTCAAAAACCAATGAGGTAACACTCGTGCCGGTTCGATTCCGGCTCCGGGTACTGATAACACTGATTAGTTGAATGATAATCAGTCGATTACAAAGACTCAAACGAGTTGATGTAATAAAAAATGTAATAATTTTGGGCAGAAGGCTGGTTAAAACCGGCCTTTTGTGTTTATCTTAATACAATGAAGATTATTGCGGATTACTTTAAAGTTTGTTAAAGAGCTAATACATGTTCCGATTAAGCAAATGATATAGGTGCACGATTAATCGAAATTATGGGTCAATAAATGCAAAAACAAGACCCGGTACACCTTGGATGGGATGAACAAATCCAACCGCTGAAAAACCAATCCCAATAAAAACTTTCGTTGCTCTACC
>CAZPWZ010000627.1:0-1840 GCA_964590675.1 uncultured Draconibacterium sp. | reverse complement strand
TTAAATCCGCATTGTTCGGCGAGCTTTATGCCGTTCAGCGCGACCTGGTAGCAGGAGTCATTGTGTTCTGTTCGAAATTGCTTTGCAAGCTGAGCCATTAACAACGATAGCCTTTCGGGATTTTCACTGTTTTTTTTTATCAATAGTTTAAGGCTGTCTGTTGGTGATATTCCAAACAGGTTGCCGGAGCAGAATACCATGATGAAAATCAAGCCAATGAAAGTGGCAGACTTACGTTCATGGGTATTGTTTGGGTTCGGATTCATCCTTACAATCATTCCAGGGCCAATCATGCAAAACAACAAAGTTAAAAATTTTGCCGAATTAGCGGATGTGACCTAAAATGAACCATGTATACTTTTTGTATCCTTATAATTTAGATTATTTCTCAATAAGAAATATTAATTTTGAAGCCGATTCTGTGTTCAACTACAAATTCAGTCCGACTGGTCCATGAAGAATCATCTGCTTTTTATTTTTCTCTCTCATCTGTTGCTGGCTGTTCCCGCAGAAGTGCAAGCCTGGGTTTATCCGGAACACCGGGAGATCACCCTGGTTGCCATCTTAAAGCTCGACAGGACATACCGGGCGAAATTGGATGAACTGTGGTCAATGGCCAGGAAGGGAAATGAAGCAAGGCTTGATGTCTCTTTGGCGGATCCCACCCAGGGACTTGACCCGAAATTCATCGATTATGCTGCCTGGCCGGCTGTGGCAGGAGACCATTCGGTTTCTTCGCACGACATGGTATCAAACATACTCACCACTGATTGGATTCTTGATGTAGCCGCCGTCACCGCCCGGTTGAAGAAAGGGCTGGAAGAATCGAAAAATGCCAGTGAGCGGGCGGCTTACCTCCGTGATTCGGATCTCAGGTTGCTCAGGGCTGATCCCGATTATGTCACCCGGGCAGGTTCCAACAATGTACACTTTCTGCTTGCCAGGACCAATGAGATGACAACGGCTTCGACCTATTTTGACAGTTGCATGACAGCAGGAGTGGAGATCAATCTTGTTGGCACTTATGCCTGGTATCACACAAGCGCACTGCTGAAGGCCAGGCAGCTTGCAACGGAAGTCCTCACACCTGGGGAACGGTCTGCGCTTGCGCTGTCGGTATTGGCAGATGAGGCCTTTGCCTTGCATTTTCTTGAGGATGCCTTTTCATCAGGCCACATTGTTGGGGTCAGGGGAAACGCTGCGCTTCGCAAAGGAACCCATGATTATTACGATGAAAATGGAGTTGAAGTGGTGACCTGGCATGGTGTTCGAATGATACTAACAGGAGATGCCTACATGCGTCAACGGGATGCGGAACGCGCTGCAGAAACGGTGATGCTCAGCCTGCAACAGGTTCTTGATGCCACAACCATGCCGGGGCGTGTAACGTTGTTTGACGACAGGCAGGGGATGGCAATACCTGATACTCTTGACATTTCAGAGGTCAATGAAATGCCCTCGCGGACGTTTGATCCCACGATTAAAGGCATGATCAATGAAGTCCTTGTGGCAACTCCGGTTCCGGGATTATCGGCCGGGTTGGGTGAAATGCCCCGGTTTCGCGCAGAAGTCGGCCCTTTTATCGGAATAGCGCCGGCTGCCCGGATTTCCGTTTTGTCCGGAGGGTTTGGCATACCGCAGGTCACGGCAGGAGTGGTGCCTTCGCTCGAATTTGCTGTTCATGTGGGACTTGGGCTCGACGGGGTCCTGAATGAATCGGGCGACGGACTGGTCTTTCTCGACCTTGGGTGGCGATTGGATGGCGCCTCCAGTACCAAAATCGATCATGATCCGGAGTACAACGCGTATGGTTCGATTCTGAGCGCAATACCCACGAGGG
>CAZPWZ010000626.1:0-1840 GCA_964590675.1 uncultured Draconibacterium sp. | reverse complement strand
AACTTTATATTCACAATACGCTCAGTCGCAAAAAAGAACTTTTTGAACCACTGAATGCTCCCCACGTGGGTATGTATGTCTGCGGGCCAACCGTTTATGGCGATGCCCATCTTGGTCATGCCCGCCCGGCCATTACCTTCGACCTGGTGTTCCGTTACCTCAGGCACCTGGGATATAAAGTTCGCTATGTCCGCAATATCACCGATGTGGGTCACCTCGAAAACGATGCCGATGCGGGCGAGGATAAAATTGCCAAAAAAGCCAGACTTGAACAGCTGGAACCCATGGAGGTGGTTCAGTATTTTACTGAACGGTATCATCACAATATGGATCAGCTGAATGTGCTCAGCCCAAGCATAGAGCCCCGTGCATCGGGTCACATCATCGAACAGATGGCCATGATCGAAGACATCTTTGATTCAGGAATGGCCTATGAAAGCGAGGGTTCCGTATATTTTGATGTTGAAAAGTACAACAAACAGTATCATTACGGCAAATTGTCGGGTCGTGTGCTCGACGATCTGATGACCAACACCCGTGAACTCGAAGGACAGGAAGAAAAACGGAATCCTTTTGATTTTGCACTATGGAAAAAAGCCCAGCCTGAACACATCATGCGATGGCCTTCCAGATGGAGTCAGGGTTTCCCCGGCTGGCACCTTGAATGCTCGGCCATGAGTGCCCGATACCTGGGCGAACGATTTGACATTCACGGAGGTGGCATGGATCTGATGTTCCCCCATCATGAGTCGGAAATCGCCCAGAGCGTTGCAGCCAACGGTACTGATCCTGCCAAATACTGGATGCACAACAACATGATTACCATCAATGGTCAGAAAATGGGTAAATCACTGGGCAATTTCATTACGTTGAATGAATTTATAACCGGTGACCATAAAGCACTGGCAAGGGCTTACAGCCCGATGACCATCCGGTTTTTTATCCTTCAGGCCCAGTACCGCAGTACCCTCGATTTTTCGAATGAAGCATTGCTGGCCGCTGAAAAGGGACTTGACCGGCTGATGAAAGCCTGGACTACCCTTGGAAAACTTAGTGCATCAGATAAATCAAGTGTTGATACCGCATCCATCCGTACCAACTGCTACGACGCGATGAATGATGATTTTAACAGTCCCATTGTTATTGCAAACCTGTTTGAAGGGGCTCGCATCATCAATTCGGTTAACGACAAAAAAGAGAGTCTTTCGAACGAAGATCTTCAGGTACTTAGAGAAACATTCAGCACTTTTATCGGGGATATCCTGGGATTGAAACAAGAGGAAGCCTCTTCAGGCAGCGATGCAACAGTTGATGGATTGATGCAGCTGATTCTTGATTTACGAAAAAATGCAAAAAGTGCCAGGGATTTTGCCACAGCCGACAAAATCCGTGACGATCTGACAAAGATCGGCATCAGTGTAAAGGATACAAAAGAAGGCGCTGACTGGAGCCTGAATCAGTGATGGAAAGCACCGGGTGAATGTCGGAACTGGCTATCTCTGATGGTGGATTGAATATGTTATCAGAAGCATAGATTGATTGAATGCATATTCCTGAATCAAAAAAACATAGTTCCACCCGGGCGGGAGGACTCCTGAACAATAAATAAAAGTACCATGAAACCAAAATCAATTATTTTACTGCCACTGATATCCCTGGCGCTGTTGGCCGGGGGTTGTGGCAATAAAAGTGAAAAAATGGAAAAAGCGTTAAAAACATTCATCGCCAACTGGGAAGCCAAAGTCAAACCCTTACAGAAGGAAGCCTATATTGCCTACTGGAATGCTTCATTATCAGGCAAAGACGAAGACTATACCAGATCGGAGCAACTTCAGCTTCA
>CAZPWZ010000625.1:0-1847 GCA_964590675.1 uncultured Draconibacterium sp. | reverse complement strand
AAACCTTCAACCCCTGGTTCGGAGAGCCGGTTGAATGCCGTTCCCCACCATTTCCTTACCGGTTCCTTCGTGAAATCGGGGAAGTGGCACCTTCCTGGCCAAACGCTGCCAATATAAACGCTGCCGTCGGGGTACTTCGCAAAGTAATCATTCGCAATACCCTCATCATAAGCAAAATAACCCTTTTCTACTTTAATGCCGGGATCTACGATGGTGGCCACATGAAAGCTCATTCCTTTTAGTTTGTCGATCATGGCCTTTGGTTGCGGGAACCTGTCCTTGTGCCAGGTGAAAATCTTGTAGGCATCCATGTAATCAATATCCAGGTAGATCACGTCACACGGGATTTGCTTCTCGCGGAACTGCTGCGCAATATTCATCACCTGTGATTCTGGGAAATAACCCCATCTTGATTGCTGGTATCCAATGCTCCAGTATGGCGGCATGGTCATTCGACCTGTGAGCCAGGTGTAATCGCGGATAATTCCGGCAACACTGGTGGCTCCGAAGATGTAATAATTCATTTCACCATCTGCCGCCGAAAAACTGCTGAACTGCTCGTCGGTCGACGCCCCGAAGTTGAACATCGTGCGGTGCGTGTTATCAAGAAATATCCCGTATGTTGCCTTCCCGTGAATGCCTATGAAAAATGGGATGCTCTGGTATAGCGGATCGTGGTTTACAGCATAGGCGGGCACATCAGAATTCCAGTTAACAAATGCATTCCCGCGCTTATCGAGATTGCCGGTCTTTTCGCCCAATCCGAGGAATTTTTCATCCGGAAACATTTTTTTATAACAGGTCACTTCGGTTCCCAGCCATGAAACCGGAAGGCTGGCATAATCTTCGGAAATCACCTCACCGCTGCGGGATTTGACGACAATACGCATCGGGTCTTTATGTATAATCAATTGCAGGGAGTCGGTGAATAACTGCACTGAATCGCCAGCATCACGTAGGTCACGAAATGCAGAAGATGGTTTTTGAATGACGGCATAGGAGAAATCATCCCCGGGTTCTGTCCTGTTCATCCTGATCCTCAGGATTGTCGGGGAATAGGCGTAAATTTCCGCCACGGCTTGCTCTGTTTTCACCACGATGGAATGTTCTTTCCGGGCGACAGATTTAACTTTCCCGGCGAATACCGGCAGCGAAGATTGTGCATCCATGGTAAATGGATAAAGGACCATCCCGACCAGGAGCAACAGGATGTTTTTTTTCATATGAAGGTTCTTGAGGTGGCGGTGTTCATAAGCCTGCAAATGTACAATCTGTAAACCGAATTCTAAAGCGATCCATAAGTTAGCTATGGAAAAACATCCGGCAGAGAAATTTCGCTAACAAATACGAAATCAAAAATCGTAAATCAAAAATCGTAAATCGTAAATCACACAGCTCCTTGTTCTGTCCGTTGAATTATCTCATTCTGAAGATCTTCACCAAGGTCATTGAAATAATCACTGTAACCTGCGACACGAACGATGAGATCGCGGTGTTTTTCAGGATGTTTCTGTGCATCGCGGAGTGTGGCGGCCGGTACCACGTTGAACTGGATGTGATGACCATCCATGCGGAAGTAGGAGCGGATCAGGGCGGTTAACTTCCTGATACTGTCATCGCTGTTGAAGAATTCCGGCGAAAACTTCTGGTTCAGCAAAGTGCCGCCGGTGCGGATGTGATCAATTTTTGCAGCCGACTTCAGAACGGCTGTCGGCCCCTTGCGGTCGGTTCCCTGCACCGGCGATATACCCTCCGAAAGCGGTTGTCCGGCCTTCCTCCCGTCAGGAAGCGCCCCGATCACACTGCCGAAGTAAACGTGGCAGGTGGTGGGAAGCATATTGATGCGG
>CAZPWZ010000624.1:0-1847 GCA_964590675.1 uncultured Draconibacterium sp. | reverse complement strand
TTATTCTGTTTATTGGTTGTGTTCAAAATGCGTAATATTGTTAAATACTCATAAATCATGCCTGCCCGGCACAATAAAATCAAACTTACGACATTTATAAGTCAAACGAAAACTATGGACAAGATATCAATTTTGTGGGTGGATGATGAAATTGACCTGTTGAAGCCCCACATTATTTTTTTAAAGGAAAAGGGATATGATGTAGCTTCAGCCAATAACGGGCATGATGCACTCGATATAATAAAGTCAAAGCCTTTTGATATTATTTTCCTGGATGAACAAATGCCAGGACTTTCCGGGATCGAAACTCTTTTGTGGATCAAGGAATTTTCTCCTTCACTGCCGGTGGTGATGATCACCAAAAGCGAGGAGGAGAGTATTATGGAAGATGCAATTGGCTCAAATATAGCCGATTACCTGATCAAGCCGGTAAAGCCAAACCAGATCCTGCTTTGCCTGAAGAAAAACCTGGAGAACAGGAAACTGGTCAGTGAAAAAACAACACATCAGTACCAGCAGGAGTTCCGCAATATCGGGATGGAGATTTCAAACCGTCTGAATTTCAATGAATGGGTCGAGGTATATAAAAAGATTACCTACTGGGAGCTGAAGCTGGGCCAATCGATGGACGACGGGATGAACCAGGTGCTTAAGATGCAGAAGGATGAAGCAAACCAGGTATTCTGCAAGTTCATTGAACGGAATTATGTTGATTGGGTGAACGGAAAGGGCCAGGATCGGCCGGTTCAGTCGCACAACCTGATTAAGGAAAAGGTTTTTCCGCTGATGAATGATTCGAAGCCTCTTTTTGTCATTCTTATTGATAACCTGCGCTTTGACCAGTGGAAAGTACTGCAGCCGATCCTTGAAGATTATTTCAGGGTGGAAAAGGAGGAGGTGTATTACAGCATCCTTCCCACTGTGACACAGTTTGCCCGGAACTCGCTGTTCAGCGGTTTGCTGCCGACTGAGATCGAAAAGAAATACCCGAAATACTGGGTCAATGAAGATGAAGAGGGGCCCAAGAATAATTTTGAAAGTGAGCTTCTTGGAGAGTTGCTGAAGCGCTATGGCCGTGATGTTAAATATTCCTATTACAAAGTGCTGAACCAGACCTATGGCAAAAAACTTGTTGAACTGATGCCCAACCTGATGGTCAACAAGTTGAATTTCATTGTCTATAATTTCGTGGATATGCTGTCGCATGCCCGTACCGAGATGGAGATCATCAGGGAATTGGCCGACGATGAAAAAGCTTACCGCTCTTTGACAATCAGCTGGTTTCAGCATTCACCGCTATTTGAAATCCTTAAATATCTTGCCGACAAGGATGTGAATGTAGCCATCACCACCGATCACGGTTCAATCCGTGTCGACAATCCCGTGAAGGTGCTGGGCGACCGTAATACAAACACCAACCTGCGGTACAAAACCGGCAGGGCATTGAAATATGAACGCAATGAAGTTTTTGAGGTGCGCAATCCGGCCGATATTTTCCTGCCGCGGACCAGTGTAAGCTCGTCGTTTGTATTTTGCCGCAGCAACGATTTTTTTGCCTATCCGAATAACTACAACTATTATGTAAATTACTATAAGAATACATTTCAGCATGGCGGGATGTCGATGGAGGAGGTACTGATCCCGTTTGTGGCCTTGAAACCCAAGGGGTAGGACAAATCTTAAATGACAAGTGACAATTTGCGATTTACGGTTTACGATTTGTCGGTTAACGATTTGTTTTTTTGAATGATAAATGTTGCATTAGGAACAACAACTCACGCTGGCCAAATTTCTTGAACAAAGTTGCAAATGATAAAATCAATCAATCAATCAATCAATCAATCCAA
>CAZPWZ010000623.1:0-1851 GCA_964590675.1 uncultured Draconibacterium sp. | reverse complement strand
CCTTCTTTAGCTTTTCCAGGTTTGCCTGGTAATCCTTCCATTCTTTGCGGTAATCCTTTGCCCTTGTAAATGCATCAACAAGTACCTGCTCCACTCCCATCCTGGTATCAGGATATCGATTATTATTCGAGGAATTGTTAGTGGAGAAAACTGATCTTTTTACATTTTCACCCAACGCAAATTTTATCTGGCCGGTCCAATTTTTGAATTTCAGGTCCTCGTCATTCGCACCCCAGCGGAGTTTGATCAGTTGTGTCTGCCCGCCAATCACGTTTGCTGAACCGTGAAGAATATGCGAAGAAGTAACACCGCCGCTGAGTTGCCGGTAAATATTGATGTCATCTGGATTCAGGTTGTCAGCAATACGCACTTCGGAGGTTACACTCTGACCACCTTCATTGATCGATGTCGCGGCAATATGCGAATGTTCATCAATGATACCTGCAGTAACGTGCTTCCCGGTTCCATCGATCACGCGGGCCTGCGCGTCAACAAGGTTTTTACCAACAGCTGCAATCTTTCCATTTTTGATGAGAACATCTGCCTGTTGCAACACACCTTCGTTTTCGTTGGTCCAAACCGTAGCGTTCCTGATCAGTATGGTTTCCTGTTTAGGTTTTTGTGATGCTTCCCATCCAAATGGCTCAAACGGGTAAATCACTGAACCGGTCACGGGCGTTACTTTTTTTTGCGCTGTGTCTGGTTTAGGCTCGCCTGCTTTGAGAAATACTGCTGTCCAGGTAAGGGAATTGCCAAGGGAATCTGTGCCGGTACCGTTCCACTCAGTTCCATTACTGATACCACTCAGGCGCGTAGCCGTGGCCGGCAGTGGCTGGTCTGTGCCGGTCCGGCCTGCAGCAGGGGGACGTTGACCACCTTCAGGACGTTGACCACCTTCAGGGCGCTGACCACCGCCTTCAGGGCGCTGCCGTCTGGCGCTGGGTGCATAGCTGAGTTTAATGGACTTTCCATCATGCGAGAATTTTGTATTGAGCGTATCCTTACCGAACATGGTGAGCGAACTCCCGCTCTTTACATCCAGCATATACTGTTCTTCCCCGGAGGGTGTATTGACGGTAAGACTATATGTGCCGAGCGCATTTGCAAGAGCATCATCTTTCACTACATATTTAATGCCCTGGATCCAGTTCTGGTAAATGGTTGTTTTTTCATTGAATAACGGACCGGAGGTGACCAAGAAATTCGCAAGTTTACCCGCATCAAGACTTCCAACCTGGTTATAAACACCCAGCATCGTGGCGGGTGTGCGGGTCAAAGCGTCCAGTGCTTTTGTTTCGGTCAATCCATATTCCATTGCTTTGCGCAAACTGGTCCAGAACTGGTTCACATTGCGGATATCAGCCGTAGTCAGGCAAAATGGAATGCCAGCTTTTTCAAAAGCACCGGCATTGGTCGGCGCCATTTCCCAGTGTTTCATATCCGACAGGGAGACAAATCTTGCGTCGGCAGGATCTTCCACATCCTGTGCCAGGGGGAAATTCAGGGGCACGATAAATGTGGCGTTTGTATTCTTCATCTCCAGGATACGCTGGTATTCATTCGCACCTGCTTTAATAATATACTGTACACCGAACTCATCCCCGATCCTGTCTGCACGCAGGTTGTTCCATTTATCGTTTGCTTCGAATACCTGGGGGAGTGCCTGGTTTTCATTCCATGCCTGCAGGCTGAGGTTCAGGCCTTCTTTAGCCGGCCGGGCTTTGTACCATTGTGCATCGAGGTAGGTCTGGCGCAGCAAAGCGATCATACCCATCATTGATCCGGGGTAGCTCTGGCGGGAACTTCCTTTACTGAAGGAATAATGTGCAGATGCTTTTTCCCTGATGATGA
>CAZPWZ010000622.1:0-1859 GCA_964590675.1 uncultured Draconibacterium sp. | reverse complement strand
CCCTACTACCCATATATTGAACATGGTGAGTCCAAGATGGGGAATTCGCGCGAACCTGAAAATCATCCGCAAGCCGTTATAGAACAGCATGAAAAATGGTATCCCGAATACCATCAGCAGGATCACCTGCAGGTAAACAATTTTCATGTTGCATCCGAGGAGCAATTTGGCCAGGAATGGAAATCCCAGGATGGTGATTTCATCGTCGGTGTAAATTCCGCCGGTCCAGCCAAAAGTATAGGCAATTAGTGCGAGGACCATTGATAATCCTACCAGGACCAGCACGATCCCGGTCAGAATCAGCAGCATTTTCCCGGTAAACCTGATCACTTCGCGCAAACCTTTGCCGATTACATCGAAAAATGATCCTGATCCTGAACCAGCACGCCTGATGGATGCTGCTGATTCATTGGCCATGCTGCCTATTTTGCCGCTTATTGCAGACAATTCTTCACGGATGGACTTCTCAATATTCTTTATATTGATTTTTTTACCGCGCATCTCCAGTTTGTCTATAGTCGACTGAGCTTCAGGGATGACAAACCACAAAACCAGGTATAAAAGGATCCCTGATCCGCCTGCGATGATAAAAACGACGAATATCAGCCTTACCCATACCGGGTCGAGATGAAAATAGGCCGCAATTCCTGAGCAGACCCCGCCGATAATCTTTTCGTCGGGATTCCGGAAAAACCGTTTTTCTCCTTTTTCTCCGTTGACTGGATTCCAATTGTCCTTTGAATGTTCCTCCTGGTCGATTTCAACCGGTTGCCCCATGATGCCAATCACCTCATTTATATCCTCCAGGGTGATCACCTGTTTTGTTTCTGAACACTTTTCGCCAAGAATTTCGGCAATCCGCGACTCAATGTCATTCAGGATGTCCTGCGATCCTTCCTGGCTCCTGAAATGTTTGCCCAGCAGTTCGAGGTATTGCTGCAGCAGGAGGTAAGCGTCTTCATCGATATGGAAAACGATTCCGCCCAGGTTGATTGTCAGTGTCTTTTTCATTTTTTATATGTTGTTTTTCTGATCGTTGTTATAATGCTGCTTGTCCAACCGCAACAGCTTGCTGGTTTAACAGGCTTTAATGTCAATTATTTTCTCAACCGAGGTAACCAGTTCCTGCCAGTCGCTCCTTAAATCCGCCAAAGCCAGAAGCCCGGATTCCGTTATCTGGTGATATTTTCGTGGGGGGCCCGATTTTGACTCCTCCCAGCGGTATACAGTGAGTCCGTCGTTTTTAAGCCGGGTCAGTAAAGGATATAGGGTCCCTTCGACCACGATGAGTCTGGCTTCCTTAAGCTTCGCGATAATGTCGGAAGCATATGCGTCCTGCTCAGCGATGATGGCAAGGATACAGAGTTCAAGAACTCCTTTTCGCATCTGGGCATTTTGATTTTCTGTATTCATGCGGCAAATATAATACAAAATTCAGTACTATGCAATACATGGAACTAAAAATATTAAAATAGTTATTAACATTGGCCGGGTGGACGGGTGGACAAGTGGACGGGTGGACACATTTTCCTTACCTTTGTGTGCCAATTAAAATAACATGACCATCCCCGAAATAGAAAACGAAATCCAGTCCGAATTTTTGATGTTTGAAGATTGGATGGATAAGTATAACTACCTGATTGAACTTGGGAAAAACCTTCCTTTGATTGATGAACAATACAAAACCGATCAGTTCATCATAACCGGCTGCCAGTCGAAGGTATGGCTGCATGCGGCTTACCGCGACGGGAAAGTTTTCTTTACGGCCGACAGTGACGCCATCATCACCAAAGGGATCGTCAGCCTGCTTATCCGGGTGCTTTCGGGGCATACACCTGATTCTATCATCCAGGCCGACC
>CAZPWZ010000621.1:0-1860 GCA_964590675.1 uncultured Draconibacterium sp. | reverse complement strand
CAGGTATTGGTGATGATTCAGGGTTCAGGTCGAATCTCCATCTTCCTGGACTTTCGCCAAAAATACAAGAGTTTTTTCCTATTTTCGCTGCAAATCCCATAACCTGCAATATGCCAAAACCCGTCACCTCAAAAAGTCTGGCCTCATTTCCGAAAAATTTCTGGACTGCCATCTCGATGGAGTTTTTCGAACGCGGTTCTTACTATGGCGTCATGTCGGTATTGTCGGTTTACCTGGTACTGTCGAAGAATGACGGAGGTCTGGGTTTTTCAAAGGAGAGTGTGGGGGTGATCAAGAGTACCATAACCCCGTTGCTCTATTTTCTTCCGATTTTATCCGGGGCCATCGGCGATCGTTTTGGGTACAGGAAAGTGCTCTTCTTTGCCTTCTTCTCCATGAGCCTGGGATATTTGTTTGCCGGATTTTCAACCACCTACCTTACGGTCTTCAGCAGCCTCATCCTGGTGGCGCTGGGTGCCGGTTTTTTTAAACCCATGATTTCGGGGACCATCGCCCGGGTTACCGATGAATCAAATGCTACACAGGGATTCGGAATATTTTACTGGTCGATCAACCTGGGCGCATTCCTGTTCCCATTGATCCTGGTTCCATACCTGAAATCCATCTCATATAACTATATCTTTTTTATGGCCGCCATTGGTACCGGCTGGCTTTTGCTGCTCAATTATTTCGTGTTTAAGGAACCCACCTCTAAACGGGTTGTAAAACCATTGGGGGCGGTATTCACCGAGATGATCACGGTGCTGCGCGATTTCCGCTTTATCCTGATGATCGTGATCTATTCAGGTTTCTGGATCATGTACTTCCAGGTTTACGACTCGGTGTTATGGTACCTGAGTGAAAAGGTCGACATGACCGGGTTCAACAAGATGATCAATAATATTCTTTCGGTTTTTATCGATCATCCATCATGGAAATTTGACGCGGAGCACGTAACCGTGATGAATGCCGGGGCCATTATCGTGCTGCAATTGCTTGTTTCAAGCCTGGTTCGCAATACCAGGGCGCTGCCTACCATGATTTTCGGGATTTCGCTCGGTACCATTGGCATGGGCATGCTCGCCATATCACCCAATGGCTGGATTTTCCTGGCCTCCATGTTCATCTTCACGCTCGGTGAAATGATCGCCCACCCGAAATTTCTTGCTTATGTGGGCATGATCGCTCCACAGGATAAAAAAGCCCTTTACCAGGGATGGTCCTTCATGTATGGCGTGATCGGCAGCGGCGTTGGCGGTGTTCTCGGCGCTGCCCTGTATGTGCATTTTGTCGAAAAAATGAATCAACCATCAATGCTTTGGCTAACCTTCAGCATGATCGGGGTGTTCACCATCATCGGGTTATTGCTGTTTAACAGGTTCCTTGCGCCAAAAAAATAGAACGGTTGTTTCGTAATCCGCTGTCAGGCTATTTTCCTTTTTCACTGTTTGAATAGGGTTCCATCCTGAACGAATAGTGATACTCCTTTGCCGGCAATGTATACTGTGCATGGGTTTTTGCTCCCCAGCTGTCGTCTCCGCCAACACCCATCTGCCCAAAGTCAATATTCAGATCAACAAATGCTTTCTTTTCCAGGTCATTCAGGTGTTTTCCGCCATGCTTGAATCCTTTCATATCATCATAAGTATATGGAAGCGCACTGAAACTGATCAGGGGATCACCGGAAAATTTAAGGCCGGCACCTTGCTGACTTTCCAGTTTCACCCACCGCACATCCGTTTTATAACCATTCTCCTGCGGACGTACATAGGGTGTAAATTGCTCGTCGACCGTACCCTGGTAAAGGCCAACAAATGAAGCAGTCTTTCGGTCCGTATAGTTTTCCATCGGACCGCGGCC
>CAZPWZ010000620.1:0-1862 GCA_964590675.1 uncultured Draconibacterium sp. | reverse complement strand
CTGGCACGGAAATGGATAAGGGATTCAGCCTGGGGTACGGTAACATCCTCCGGCACAGGAAATGGTACCATTTCAGCCGTTTATGACGAAAATACCAACGTGATTCCGCGTATGACTCACATCAGGATTTCCGGTACCGGCGTGTCGGAGCAAGTTGTGACTTTGTCGCAGGAAGGCGCCATACCAACCCTGATTGTTTCCCCCATGAACCGTGATGTTACTGCACCTTCCGGTGTAACACAGTTTACCGTAACATCCAACACCAACTGGAATGTTTCAAGTGATGCTGCCTGGTGTACCGTTACTCCCGCGGGTTTTGGAGTTGGTACAATTACTGCCAATTATGAGGAAAACACTTCCCTGGTATCGCGCATCAGCCATATAACTGTTACTGCTCCCGGCGCTGTTTCGGTGGAGGTTACCGTAACCCAGGCCGGTGTGCTGCCTACCCTTGCCGTTACCCCGCAAAATCAGAACGTAACTGCTCCTGCAGGAACTACAGCCTTTGAAGTTACCTCAAATACGGACTGGACCGTGACCACCGATGCATCATGGTGTACTGTTACATCATCAGGATCAGGAAATGGAACGATCGTGGCTGATTTTACGCAAAATCCTGCGGAACAGTCGCGGGTTGCAAATATCGAAGTAACCGTAGCCAGTCTGCCGGTCCAGAAAGTCACGGTAACCCAGGCAAAAGCCAGTATCGGCATGGATGATCTGGCTGGCAGGGATATTGTCATATTCCCCAATCCTACCAAAGGTATATTCATGATAATCCCCGGAAAGGAGGATCATGGCACCCTTGATATCCGGGTTCAGGATTTGACCGGAAAGGTATTTCTCAGCCAGCAATGCAAGGGAGCCAAAGAATACCAGGTCGACCTTTCATCTGCACCGCAGGGCGCCTATCACATTATTATCAAATCGGAGACTTTTCTGATGGTGAGGAAACTGGTCGTAATTAAATAGCCGGTTTTTACCTTAACCTGCCACGAATGGCTTCATGCCATCATCCTGGAAAATTCTGGTTTTGGAACAATTTTCTTTTCGTAGAGTTTGAAATTTTCTCCCGGGAGGTTACTGCCGGAGGACAATTCGGCAAACCCCTCTTCCATGCAAAGTTTTGTTATGCCCTGCATTGTATCGCACGGATCGAGACGCATTTTTTTAATCCCGGTCTGATCAGCCCAACCGATAGCAACTTTAATCAATTGCCTCCCGAAATGATTGCGCTTGAAATCAGACCTGATATACAGCCTTTTTATCACGGCGACTCCCGGGCTCATTTCACGGATTCCAACACATCCGACGGTATTGTTATCATGGCTCAAAATAAAGGCAATGCCATTGGGCGGGCTGTATAATTCGGTGACGGATGAAAGTTCCTGGATGAAACTGCGATAGTTTAAATCGAAATCGATGCTGGAGGCAAATTCGAGAAACAATAATTTGAGACGGTCAAAATCGAACTCTCGTTTAACAAGAATGATAGAGGTTGATTTAAAATCGTGTAAATTCATACAGGGAATATGTTTATCGGATTTGTTACAACAAAAGTACATCCCCCCCAATGACGGGTCAACCATCAATAAGCAAGTGTATTATTTGAATTAGTAATTGTAGGAGAAAACTGGGTAAGTGTTATATATGTAGTTTATTACATATTAACTGGGCTTAAGCTTCCTGAAACTAATCATATGTTCTGCTCTTTCATCCCAAAGACGGAAGGATAGTGTTTTGAAGCTTGACCACAGTGTCAACGGCCTGATGACGCTGAACAGTTCATTTTCCCGGTGGCACTGCGATAATTTATAATTCGGGATCATGGGGCTGAGGTGATGGATATGGTGAAATCCGAT
>CAZPWZ010000619.1:0-1862 GCA_964590675.1 uncultured Draconibacterium sp. | reverse complement strand
TGTTTGCTCTGCTGATGGCCCGGAACCCTGGATGTAGGTGAAACCTGTTAGGGAGGTGGGGATGACACTTAATGCAGGTGTTGACCCACCTGCATAGGCGTTCAGGTTAGTCCATGCTTGTGCACTTGTGGTCCCAGAAGATACTCGTACCCCGTCGAACGATCCTGCAGGATTAGTGGCATTCCGGTTATGCCACATAAAGGATCCAACACCTCCAGCAATGACTCCAAAACCATCAAAATCAGTGTCAGTTGTAGCGCCGCCTGGAATTGAACATTCTGCGGTGGTTGTTGATGGTTCGGCTGTAAGAACAGGGTTAATCCACAGATAGGCCTCGTCATCATACTTTGCCGGTGTTGCAGTTCCAGGTGCATTAAATACATATTTCACAATAATGAGATAGGTTTCACCCAGATTTTTTACACTTGTTCCAAAAGTTATGGCGGAGGTTGCTGTTTTTGATACTCCAAAAACAAAACCAGTCCCACTGGTTTTGACGAATACTTTAGGTGCCAGACTTGAAGTTGATCCCGCTGCATCGCCAAGAGATAAAAAATAACCGTTTGAACTTGCGATTGCTGAACTTATATTTACCAGGAATGAATAATAAAACGTGGTCCCTGCATAGGATGTTACTGGCGTAAAAAGCTTAAAAAGCCTACTTGTTCCAGTTATTCCCGGAGGCATGACAGTATATTCCCCGCCACCGCCATTATAACCTGCATGTATCAGGGGAACAGTATTCCCTACTGTTGCATCCGGGCCGCTACCACCTTTTGTCCAGGATCCCTGGCCGGCAAGATTCCCAATAGTATATCCTGTGAAATCATCCACAAGTAATGATTGTCCAATGCCGGAGAAACACAATCCCAGGACAAGAACTAGTGATAGTAAATACTTTTTCATACAGTCATTTTTTTCGTTTGAAATTTATACAATATTAGGAATTACTATAAGTGAAACCAAAAATTGTTAGGAAATTGTGAAAAGAGTCGCGTGGATCGATACAGCCGAGGTTAAAAATGGACCCCGTCAACCAGATATCCCTGCACATACTCTTCAACGGCATCTTCGAGGGTGAAAAATGGTTTGGTGTAACCTGCCTTCCGGAGTTTTTCCATGCGGGCTTCGGTGAAATACTGGTATTTGTCCCGGATGTCGATGGGGGTGTCGATAAATTCAATGGTTGCAGGGCGGTCGAGGGCAGCATAAACGGCGCCTGCAAGATCAATGAAAGTTCTGGCCTTGCCTGTTCCCAGGTTGTAAATGCCGGAATCACCGGTATGGTCCATGAGAAAATACATGACATCGATCACATCCTTGACATAGATAAAATCGCGTAACTGCCCGCCATCGGGGTATTGGGGATTATGAGACCTGAATAATCGTACCACGCCGTTCCCTTGCCTGCCTGTCTCCAGGTTTGCTTGTCCTCTGATCGCATGGTTCGCATTTTCGTTATTCCCTGGTCCGCCTGCTCGCTTTGCTCCTATATCTACCTGTCCCCCCGTCCCCTTGTCCACTGTTCCCTTTATTTCCTGGTCCCTTTGGACCACTGCCGTCTGCATCACCTGTTTGAACGCATGGTAAACAACCGAGGCCATCCTCCCTTTATGATATTCATTGGGGCCGAAAACATTGAAGAACTTGAGCCCGTACCAACGCGGTGGTGCAGTGGTTTGCCGGAGAACCCACTTGTCGAACTCATTCTTTGAAAACCCATATGGATTGAGCGGCTGCAACTTAAAACTGATCGACTCATCCTGGTCATCATAGCCCAGTTGTCCATCGCCATAGGTTGCCGCAGATGATGCATAAATCAGGGGAATCCCATATTGGCAGCAATATTTCCAGATCTCCTT
>CAZPWZ010000618.1:0-1864 GCA_964590675.1 uncultured Draconibacterium sp. | reverse complement strand
CGCGTCCCGCGTCCCGTGTCCCGTGTCCCGATTTGAAAAATAATCAGTAAGCTTACCAGGCAGTTAATCGTCGATCTTCAATTGAAGTTTCCTGATCCTGATCCTGACATTCATGATCCAGAACCCGAGCAGTATCCAGCCAACCATGGCGGGATAAAAAACGATGCGCATGGATGGGTCGAGGTTCATCGGCATCACCGGCGGTGAGTCTTTACCCGGATGAATACTCTCGCCGGCCAGCTTTGGTAAAATCAATACAAAAACGATCCACAGGAAGAAGGCAAAAATATTGTACACTGCACCCACCTTTGCCCGTTTATGCACATCGTCGATGGAACCACGCAGGATCATATAGGCCAGATAGATAAACATGCCCACAGCAGCGCCATTGAGTTTTGGATCCTTCACCCAGGGCGCACCCCAGGTAAAATTGGCCCAGATCATCCCGGTAAAAATACCCAGGAATCCAAACATGAGCCCCACATTCACGGCTTCAACCGCGATGATATCCTCAGATTCATTGAATTTCCTTAAATAACGGAGGCTGTAGATAAAACCTGTAATAAGCATGGCAAACATGCCAAACCACATTCCCACATGAAAAAACAGGTTCCGCATTGTCTGCTGGATCATGGTATCAGGCACATCCACGATAAAACCAACGATGATCCCATACAGCAATAATATTCCGGATAAATATTTCCACCAAGCTTTTTTCATTTACGAATTACGATTTACGATTTACGATTTTTGATTCATTAGTCTTTCCAAAGATACGGAAATAACAGATAGGCCAGGGCGATCACGGCGACATTGATCGTGAGCAATATGACCAGGAGGCCTGATAATCCTGACCAATCCATGCTGTTTAAGGCTGAACGCGACACTTTCATCAGAGTGGCCAGCAGGGGCAATACGATCGGGAAACTCAGAATGGCCATCAGTGAAAAGTTATGGCTGGCCCGGGAGGCGATCGCTGCTACCATCGTGAGTACCGATGACAATCCCAGGCTTCCCAGCACCAGGGTCAGCAGGAACAAAGGCACATTCACCACTTTATTTCCCATCAGCAGGAGGAAGAAACCAAAGGCCAGCAATGAAAGGATGGCCATCAGGAAAAGGTTATAGAGTATCTTGGAGAGGATGACGGCCTGCGGGCTGGCAATCGTGTAGTAATAGAGATGCCGGGCAGGACTTTCCTGTACGAAACTCTTGGAGATCCCGTTCACAGCAACAAAAAGCAGGATGATCCAGAAAAGGGAGTTCCAGGTTTCAGGTGTGATGGCATCTTCAAAGGCAAGGTAGGTCACAAAAATGGTCGATATGAGATACAGGAGGATGCCGTTCAGGACATACTTCTGCTTCAATTCAAGCCTGATTTCCTTTCCAACCAGGTATTTTACCTCAAGATAATGCATTCCTATTGTTAAAATCAGGTGCAAAGATAAAAAAAAACCCTGCGGTTTCCCACAGGGTTTCTCAATGCATTGTGATTGATGTCGTTACATGAAATTCAAATCAATTCATCTACTCAACAATCATTTTTTGGGTATGCGATTCACCATTGATCTTCACGGTGTAGAAATAAACACCCGCTGAAAGCTGATGGGTATCGATGGTGTACTGGTGTGCGCCGGCGGCCACGAGACCTTTATCCATGCCGATGACCTGCTGGCCCATCACATTAGAAACCAACACATTCACATGCGATGGCTGGTCGAGCATGACGTTAAACCTCGTAGTGCCATTTGCCGGATTCGGGAAGTTCTGACTTACCCTGTTCAGGCGTGCAGCGGGATCCTTTGAAATGCCGGTCGGCCAGAATGATGAACCCGGGATCTCGCGGTACTCGATATTACATTCG
>CAZPWZ010000617.1:0-1866 GCA_964590675.1 uncultured Draconibacterium sp. | reverse complement strand
ATTTGGACTGCCTTTAAATGAAATAGAAAACATTGAAAGACAAGGCGAAAAAGGTGCAAATTTTAAAGATAATGATTATTTAAGTAAGGATAGAAAGCCATTACTATTGTTACATTTTATTGATATTGAACTTGGTAAAGATCCAGATCCACTTGCTGCCGCAACAAAAGAGAAACTAAAAGCAAGAGGCAAATATCTCACGGCCATAGGGGTGGGCTTCCCTGGGGTGCTGGGTGAAGAAGGCAACCAAAGAGTCGTATATATCATTAACAAGATAAAACAGCAACAACTTCTCGAAGCGTTTTCCGAGGTGGAAGATGCTGACGATTAATGATCTGGTATTCAAATGGAATGCTTTGAGGGAAGTTTCGGGAGAACCTGTATACCAAGGCTATGATGCTACTCATCCTCTCCAGTTTTTTATTGGTCTGGATCCGGTAGGCAGTCGCGAATTCTTTATAATTATTAGCAACAAACCTGCCCATGTTCCAGCCTGCAGCCGTTCCATTGAGGTATCATCAGGTTCTAGAAAAGACGGAACTTATACCCTGGTATTTAGGCTGGTTCAACCAAACCAGGAGGAGGTGTTTTCCCATCTTTGCTGGGATCTGGCCGAGGCATCCCGTTCCTTTACAGACAAAGAGAAAGGGCTAGCTGTAGTTCTCGCTCGTTACGCTCTCTGGCAGCGACTAATGGAAAAAAGCAATATGGGACTTCTTTCGGAACAGGAACTCAAGGGATTGTTTGGTGAAATCTATTTCTTGAAAAATCGACTACTGGATCAATATGGTGCCAATAAAGCTGTGGCAGGATGGATTGGTCCGACAAAAGCAGATCAGGACTTTATTTATGATGATTGCTGGTATGAGGTCAAAACCACGAATCCTGGTGCAGCATCCCTTCAAATATCATCAATAGAACAATTGGACACTGATGATGCAGGGAGAATTGTTTGGGTTCAGGCAGAAAGAACCGCCCCTGTTGATCCGGCAGCCATTTCTGTGCCGCTTTTGATTAATGAAACCAAAAGGGCCCTGGAAGGGTTTCCGGAAGCGATGGAGATTTTTATCATGAGGATTTTGGAATCAGGCTTTGTACATAGAGAGGAATATCGTGATCTCCATTTTGCTTGCCGAAGAGTCAGGCAGTTTTCAGTGACGGAAGGATTTCCGCGGATTCGACGCAAGGATATAGATGCAGGAGTTACCGCAGCCAAGTATGAAATCAGTATTGCTCAAATCAATAGCTATGAGATGTTTGGGGAGGACTAGAATATGGAGCTGGAAGAGTACAGAAGAGAATTCCTGACGTTGGTAAAGGTAGTTGCGGAAAGCGATCATGAAGGAACGGTGCCATCATTTGTTGGGCAGGCTGCAAATTCCTTGCTGGATGCAGGTGCGATTCCTGACTATGAGCCCTGCTTTTATACCGGTACCGGCAGGCGCAACCGAAAGTTCAGAGTAGACGGATATGCACTAGATGATTTAGACATGACCATGTACCTGCTTGTTGCAGATTACAGCGGTAGCGATGAACCGGAAACATTGACCATGACCCAGGCCAGGACTGTTTTTGACCGACTTTATACCTTCCTGGATGAAGCCTTGACCGGCTCCTTGCACAAGGAAATGGAAATCAGCACTCCGGCCTATGATCTGGTTGAAAACATCAAGAGTAATCAACCTCGCATACGAAAATACAGCTTTATTTTATTGACTGACAAAATTGCCAGCGAAAGAATCGAAACCCTCAAGTCTGGCGAAATACAAGGGGTTCCGGTTGAATTTCATCTCTGGGATATGAACCGCTTTTATCGTGTCATGGAGTCGGAAAGCGGCCGGGATGAAATTTACATTGAATTTGACG
>CAZPWZ010000616.1:0-1866 GCA_964590675.1 uncultured Draconibacterium sp. | reverse complement strand
CCTGAACCATTCACACCGCTGAAGGGCTTTTCGTGAAGCAGTACCGTAAAATCATGGCGCCTCGCAACCTTGTCGAACAGGTGCATCATCAGCTGGTTATGGTCAATGGAGAGATTCACCTCCTCAAACACCGGTGCGCATTCGAACTGATTGGGGGCCACCTCATTGTGACGTGTTTTCACCGGGATTCCCAAACGGTGCGCCTCGTATTCAAACTCCTGCATAAAGGCCAGCACCCGCGGTGGGATGGTCCCAAAATAGTGATCCTCGAGTTGCTGATCCTTTGCTGACGAATGCCCGAACAAAGTACGGCCGGTCAGCACAAGGTCGGGTCGGGCCAGGTATAGCGCCTTGTCAACAAGGAAATACTCCTGTTCCCATCCCAGGGTGGCAAATACTTTGGTGATCTCCTTGTTGAAATACTGGCAAACATCCACTGCAGCCTTATCGATGGAATAGATGGCCTTCAGCAGCGGGGTTTTGTAATCGAGCGCTTCACCGGTGTATGATACAAATACCGTTGGTATGCATAAGGTCCGATCCATTATAAAAGCAGGCGATGTCGGATCCCAGGCCGTATAGCCACGTGCTTCAAAGGTGCTCCTTATCCCGCCGCTCGGGAAACTCGACGCATCGGGTTCCTGCTGGGTAAGTTCGCTTCCACGGAATTTCTCAATCCCTTTGCCGCCATCAACGGGGTCGACAAAAGCATCGTGCTTTTCGGCGGTGGCGCCGGTAAGCGGAAGAAACCAGTGCGTATAGTGCGTTGCACCCTTACTGATGGCCCAGGCTTTGATCCCGGCTGCCACCTGGTCGGCAATTTTACGGTCAATCCGCTCCCCTTTTTCGATGGAATTCATTACCTGGGTAAAAGCCTCCTCCGTGAGATATTCACGCATGGCGGCCTTATTGAATGTAAGTTCTCCAAAATATTCGGAAGCCTTCGTGTCAGGGAATTTCACAACATGCTCTTTGCGTGTCATGGTCATCTCGAGGGCTTTAAAACGTAGTGTGTCCATGTTTGATCAATTTAGGTTTATTGCATTTCCGGCGGTATTTCTTTTGATCCTGGATTCCGGTCCGCCTTTCTCCGGAAAATAAGCAACCCAACAAATGTAATAAATCCATTTAAAATTAATAGTTCAAAGCCGAACCGGTAGCCATTGAAGATATCAACAGAGTACTCGCTCAGAATGAAGCAGATCACCGGAGATGCAAGCGCAACAACAGGAACCCAGCGATCGCGGACCGAAAATTTTGTGAATAACCCAAATGAATAGAGTCCCAGCAGGGGTCCATAGGTATATCCGGCTACTGTGAATAACTTGTCGATCACTGCCCGGTCGTTGATGGCCCTGAAAAGGACGATCACCATCAGCAGTACGAATGCGAAGACGATATGGACCATCTGCCGGATCCTTTTCTTTTCATTTTCCTGCAGATCAGAACGCTTGTTAATACCCAGGAAATCGATGCTGAAGGAGGTTGTCAGCGAAGTAAGGGCTCCATCGGCGCTTGGATAGGCCGCGGAGATAAGACCTATAAGGAAAACCAGCCCGGCAATCGGTCCCAGGTGATTCACGGCAATAAGCGGGAAAAGATCATCGCTCCTCAGGGGCAATTCGATCCCTTTGAATGTTGTGTAAAGATAAAGTGTTGCACCCAGGAAAAGGATCACAAGGTTTACGAATAACATGATGCCGGTGAAGGTGAACATGTTTTTTTGGGCATCCCGGAGTGAACGGCAACTCAGGTTTTTCTGCATCATCTCCTGGTCCAGACCGGTCATGACGATGGCGATAAAAGCCCCGCTGAAGAGCTCCTTCAGAAAAAACCGCTTGTCACTCCAGTCGGTGAAAATCATTT
>CAZPWZ010000615.1:0-1880 GCA_964590675.1 uncultured Draconibacterium sp. | reverse complement strand
GGGGGGGGATGGGTATGTGGGGCAGGTTCCGGGAACACACACTATTAGGGCTGGGGTAACGGTAAGTACGGTTCCTTTGATGGATTGATTTCGAGTAGGAATGGTTTTTCCTTAAGGGCGACAAAACTAAACCTTATCTCTTCTGCGTTCTTGTACGATACTCCGCTTCACTTGTATTTTTTTATGATTTGACCTTCGATTGATATTGTTTTCGGAACTCCAGGGGAGATTGTTGCTGATGTTTCCTGAAAAATCTGCTGAAATGTGGGGCATCATGAAAGTTGAGCTGAAATGCAATCTCTGAAATGCTCAGGTTATCTTGTTTTAACAACAACTTTGCTTCCAGTAGAATGGCCTCCTGAAGAATTTGCTTGGGACTTTTTCCGGTTTTCTTTTTAATGGTTTCTGAAAGATGGTTTGGGCTTACATGCAGCAAATCAGCATATTGATCTATGGCACTGATCTGAAGGAAATTCTTTTCTATCAGCTCCTCAAAGCGGTCGGCAAGATGCAGACTTTCCTCCGGGATAGCCGGAACAAGAGGTTTTGGGCTAAGGTGTTTGAGCTTATACAGCAAAATAAAAATATAATGCCGGATGATGTCTGCCGCTCCCGGTCCCTGATCCTGCTCTTCTATCATTTTACTGAAAAGTGCCTTGATGTCTGCTGATTCTTCCGGAGTTAAATAAAAAACATTGTTTTTGCTGGCTTTTAAAAACGGCAATTCTGAAAGTACAAGCCTGCGCTGGGCAGTAGCAAAAATGAACTCCGGCTTAAAATAAATGGCAAATCCGGAGGGTCTGCAAACAGTCCTGGTTTCAAAATGCTCGGCTTGTCCGGGGGTCAGCAGGTGCAGGGTATGGTTGCGGATGGGATTTACCGATGCATTCATCTGATGAGAAAAGTCGGCTTCCAGAAAAAAGGTAATGTCGTAATAATCCTGCCTGGACAAGGGATAGCTGATCTTGCGGTTCTCGGTATACTGCCAGGAAAAAATATAAAATGGCCGGTCAGCGGATACCGGTTTCAGGTGCAGGTGTTTTAAGGAGTGATTGAAATCCTTATAAGTGGGGATGAACTGGTCCTTGGGCATGGCCGTCTTTTTTGTCACCCA
The DNA here is from genome assembly GCA_964590675.1 of uncultured Draconibacterium sp. Taxonomy (GTDB): domain Bacteria; phylum Bacteroidota; class Bacteroidia; order Bacteroidales; family FEN-979; genus CAIVAT01. The sequence continues at coordinate 766 of CAZPWZ010000615.1, read as the reverse complement.
AGATAAATATTTGCAACAAATTTATAACGAAATACAAAACAAATGAAAGCTTTGTACCAAAGCCCGAAACGGACTTTTGTTTCATTGGAAAATAGATTTAACTTGCCCAAATGAATATAGAGTTCAACAAAAACGAAGACTTGAACAAACAATCCGTTTACGAATTAAAGACAAGACTTAAGAAGATATACCAGGGTGGGGGAGAGAAGAGTGCTGCAAAGCAAAAGGAAAAAGGAAAGTTATTGGCGAGGGAACGTATTGCCTATCTGATTGACAAAGAAAGTGAATTTCTGGAAGTGGGTGCTTTGGCTGCTGAAGGGATGTATGCCGAGCAGGGAGGCTGCCCTTCTGCAGGTGTAGTTTGTGGAATTGGCTACGTGTCCGGCCGACAGTGTATGATCGTCGCAAACGATGCTACCGTTAAAGCGGGTGCCTGGTTCCCTATGACTGCCAAAAAGAACCTTAGGGCGCAGGAAATTGCCATGGAAAACCGTTTGCCGGTAATTTATCTGGTGGATAGTGCCGGAGTTTATTTGCCGATGCAGGATGAGATCTTTCCTGATAAGGAACATTTTGGCCGGATGTTCAGAAACAATGCGATGATGTCTGCAGATGGAATTGTACAGATCTCGGCAATTATGGGTTCTTGTGTGGCGGGTGGGGCCTACCTTCCGATCATGAGCGATGAAGCCATGATTGTAGACGGTACGGGTTCGGTATTTCTTGCCGGTTCTTACCTGGTGAAATCAGCCATCGGTGAAGATAT